>JANXSC010000150.1 GCA_025352845.1 Opitutaceae bacterium | reverse complement strand
TGCTGCTCACCTGATCGGAGAAACCACTTCGGACGCGCGGTTCCGCATCCTCTCCTCTGATTTTCGTGTCGTTCGTGTAGTTCGTGGTGACTCGGTTTGAATCATTGTCCGAGAAAAACCCCGCTCAGTAGCGCACCTTGTCCGACTTTTCCGCCCACTCGCGGAACGCGCCCTGCGCCTCGTCGCGCAACAGTGGCTTCATCGCGATCGTGCGCGCCTCGGGGGCGAGCGGGATTTGTTGATAGATGAAGTCGTCGTCGAAGCCGATGGCCGCGGCGTCGGCGCGGGTGTTGCCGTAGAAAATCTTTGGGATGCGCGCCCAGTAGATCGCGGCGAGGCACATCGGGCAGGGCTCGCAGCTCGTGTAGAGTTCGCAGTCGTCGAGCTGAAACGTCTTCAGCTTCGCACACGCCTCGCGGATGGCGGTGACCTCGGCGTGCGCGGTCGGGTCGTTGGTGGAGGTGACACGGTTGCTGCCGCGCGCGACGATCTCGCCGCGCCGCACGACGACGCAGCCGAACGGCCCGCCGCGCCCGCTCCGCATCCCGGCTTCCGCCTCCTTGAGCGCCTCGCGCATGAAATTTTGGTCGGTCATGAAAAGGTGCGAGGCGTTTTCAGTGCGCATGCCCGTCCGCTCACTTCTTCGGCCGCGGCTGGGCGTCGGCGCGGGCTTCGGCTTCCTTCATCAACTGCTGGAATTTCGCGTCGCCGCGCAGCGACTCCCACTCGGTTTCGACCCGCAGTAAATAGCCGAAAGCGTAGCCCATTTCATGAACCGCGCGCAGTTCGGCGATGGCGGCGTCCGTCTCGCCCAGCAGGGTGAGGACTTCGGCTTTCGCCTGTCGCGCAATACGGATTTCCGCCGCAGCGCGGGTGCGGGTGGAGATGCGCATCGCTCCGTCCATCGCCGCCACCGCCTCGGATTTCTCTCCGCGGACGGCGTGAACGCGCGCGAGCATGTTTGCTCCGTCGGACTGATCGGGAAAATCGCCCGTATACTGCCGAGCCGCCGCCAGCGCCTCGGCAAAGAGTTCAGCGGCCCGCGCCGCGTTGCCCCGTCCGGCCTCGAGTTGCCCCTGGCGGCAAAGAGACTGCACGTGGACGATCCTCGGCCCGGAGGCCGTGATCCGGCCGCTGGTCACGCGGAGGCTCAATCGTTCGTAGTCGGCGATGGCGGCCGGGATGTTGCCAAGCGTCGTGTGCAGCTCAGCACGAGTTAAGTTGGTAAGATCAGAATTATCGGGCAGGTTTTCGGGTATCGTCTGCAAAATAGCCAACGCCCCCTTGGCGTCCCCCGTCCAAGCCAGGTGATTCGCGGACCGATGTCGAATCGGACCATGCGAGACCTTCGACACCGCCCAAGCGCGAGCCTCCAGCCGTTCCGCCCCTGCGAATTGGCCAAGGCGGGTCAACTGTAACCCCAGCGTCGCGAGCAAACTTGAGTTCTGTGGATCGAGTTCGGCCGCGCGCGTGATCAGGCGCACCAAGGCTTCGCCCCAGTGGCCGCGCGCGTTTTCCAACCGCACGCGCATCGCGAGAACTTCCGGATTGTTGGAGCGCAGCCGCTCGGCTTCATCCAGTTCCCGCTGGGTGGCTTCGTGGTCGAAATCGACGACGAGGCGGACTTCCGCCATCGCCAGACGGGCTTCGGGCGAATCAGGTGCTAGGCGTAGCGCGTTGGTCGCCGCGCTCCGCGCCTTGGCAGCGTTTTGTCCACTGCGGTCAAACCCGGCTACCAGCCGCAGGAACGCCTGCGACAACCGGGCCCACGCGAGGGCGTAATCGGGATCGAGCCGCACGGCCTCCTCGACGAGGCGCACCGCTTCCAGCGCGTTTTCCCCGGAGCCCCCACCCCTCAGCAACGTGGTGGCGCACAGGTAGAGGTCGTAGGCGGCGAGGTTTTTCGTCGGGGCAATGGCGGCGCTCCCCGGCGCGGTGGCGGCCATGGCCGAACTGCCGCCGAGTTTCTGCGCGACCTTCGTGGCGATTTTGGCCTGCACGTCGAAGAGGTTGGCTGTCGTCAGCTCGCGGTCGAACTCCTCGCCCCACACGCGGGAGCCGTCGGCGGCGTTGCGGAGCTTGACGGTGATGAGCACGCGGTTGCCGGCTTTGCGCACGCTGCCCTCGATCACGCGGGCGACGCTCAGGGCGCGGCCGATTTCGTCGAGGGGGACGTTGCGGACCTTGAAAGAGAATGACGAGGTGCGAGGCGTGACGCGGAGGGTGGGATTGCGGTCGAGGGCGTTGAGGATTTCTTCGCTGATGCCGTCGGAGAAATACTCGGTGTTTTCCTTGTCCTCGCTCATGTTGGCGAAGGCGAGGACGGCGACGGATTTCGGGTCGGCGGTGGCGGATTTTTCCGCGGTGGGCGGGCGCGTCCCTGCGCCCGCATTCGACGTCTCGTGCTTTTGCAGCGCCAGAAACGTCGCGGCTCCCGCGATGGCGATGGCGGCAATCGCCCATGCCGCCGCAGGGACGCGGCGGCCCACCTGCGAGGTCGTTGTAGTTGTAGCCGGCCTCGCTGAGGCCGGACCGGGGTCAGCGACCCCGGCTACATCGGAACCGCCGAGCAATTTCTTCACGCGCGCGCAGAACGCCGCGTTCGTCTCACCCGCGGGCAGCCGCGTCCACTGCACGGCTTTGAACTCGCCCGGCACGTCGGCCTCGGCGTCGCGCGTCGCATCGATGACGACCGGCAGCAGAAACGCCGTGCGCTGGGACATCATGTGCGTGCGCTCCGCGGCGAGTTTCCACTCGAGCCGGAAGTAGCCTTCGCGCCGTGCCTGCGTGCTCGCCGAAATCAACGGCAGGAAGAGCGCGCACTCGGCGATTTGCAGGCGAAGCTTCGCATCCCATTGGTCGCCGCCGCCGAGTTCGCTCTGGTCGAGCCACACTTCCACGCCGGCCGCACCCAGCGCCTCCGCGATGCGCCGCTCCGCCGCCACGTCCTGCGACGCGTAGGAAAGGAAGACGGCGTGGGGCGCACGCGCAGGCGGGGAAGGAGTCTCCGGCATGTTCGCCTGGAAACGTGTTGGCGGTGTGTGGGGCTTGCCAGTCGAAAACGGGACTCGCCCGAAACGGGCGCAGCTCAGTTTCTTGCAACTGCGGCCGACGCCGGGCGTAGCGCGGTCAGCCTGACCGCGTTTTCCGACCCAGCAC
>JANXSC010000103.1 GCA_025352845.1 Opitutaceae bacterium | reverse complement strand
CGGCGTGCTGGGATCGGCGGTGGCCGCAGCGCTCGCGGCGTTGGGATTTCTCACGCTGGGCCGGAGATTCCTTGGCAATCAAAACGACATCATCGACGACCGCATCGACGTGACGACGCGCGGCCTGATGGGTCTCACGGTTACTTGCGCGCGCTGCCACGATCACAAATTCGATCCGGTGCCGACGAAGGATTACTATTCGCTGCACGGGGTCTTCGCCTCGACGGAGGAACCGGCGGAGAAGCCGCTGCTCGGTCCTCTCGTCGATTCGCCGGCCTACCAGGCTTTCTTGGGTAAAAAAGTGGCGGCGGAGGAGAAGGTGAAGGAGCGGGCGCGCAGCGAAGTGGAAAAATTTCTCGCCGGCTTGCGCGAGAAAGTGGGCGACTACCTGCTCGGCGCGCACGACGCCGCGAAGCTGACGAAGGATGAAAAGTTCGAGCTGTTTGCCGGGACGCGGAAACTCAACGTCGAGGTGCTGAAACGCTGGCAGGCTTTTCTCGCCACGGGCGCGGCGCAAAACGATCCGGTGCTTGCGCCGTGGTTCGCGTTCGCGGCGCTGGCGGAGGAGGCGCTTGCCGAAAAGTCGGCCGCGCTGATTGCGGATATGAAGGCGCCCGCGAGCGCGACCAACCGGATCGTGGCCCAGGCCCTCGCGAAGGCGGAAAAACCACCGGCGTCGCTGAAGGATGTCGCTGCAATCTACAACGCGCTCTTCGCCGCGACGGACAAGGCGTGGCAAAGTGCCGCCGATGCCGCGAAAAAGGCGGAGGGCGCTGCGCCCGCCGCGCTGCCCGATCCGACGGAGGAGGCGATTCGCCAGTTACTCTACGCGGACAAGATGCCGGTGAACCTAGGCTACGATGCGGCCGCCACGATGATCAAGCGGCAGATCGATACGCGCGTCGCGGATCTGAAGCGCGAGGTCGAGGCACTTAATTGGACCGAGCCCGGCGCGCCGTTGCGCGCGATGGCGCTCGCGGACAAAGCGCAGCCGACCAACACGAAGATTATGCTCCGTGGGAATCCGGCGAACCGGGGATCGGAGGCGCCGCGACAGTTCTTGGAAATTCTCTCCGAGGGCAAGCGGGTGCCGTTCACACGGGGCAGTGGTCGGCTCGATCTCGCGGAGTCGATTGCGAGTCCGGCGAATCCACTCACGGCGCGGGTGTTTGTGAATCGCGTCTGGGGCTGGCATTTCGGCGCGGCTCTCGTGCGGACGCCGAGCGATTTCGGTGTGCGCACGGAGGCTCCACCGCAGCGGGCGCTGTTGGACTGGCTCGCGGCATCGTTCGTCGAGGGCGGCTGGTCGGTGAAGGCGCTGCACCGCACCATCGTGCTCTCCGCGACCTACCGGCAGTCGGCCGAGGAGCGCCCCGCCGCGGCCGCGATCGATCCGGATAATTTGCTCGTGCATCGTTTCAACCGCCGCCGGCTCGAGTTCGAGGCCTTGCGCGACACGATCCTTGCGGTCTCCGGCACACTCGACACGCGGCTCGGCGGCCTGCCCGACGATCTCACGAAGCCGCCGTTTCCCACGCGCCGCACGCTCTACGGGTTCGTCGACCGCCAGAACTTGCCGGGGATGTTTCGCACCTTTGATTTTCCGAGTCCCGACACCAGCAGCGCGCAACGCTTCGCGACGACGGTGCCGCAACAGGCGCTTTTTCTGATGAACAGCCCGATGGCGCAGGAGCAGGCCCGCCAACTCATGCGCCGCGCGGAGCTCCATGACGCCAAGACCGAGGGAAAAAAAATCGCTGCGCTCTATCGCGTGCTCTACCAGCGCGGGCCCGAGGCGGGTGAACTGAAACTTGCGCGCGATTTTCTAGGTCGCCCCTCGTCGGCGATGGAGACCCGCCCGGTGATCGCGGGTGGTTGGAGCTATGGTTTCGGTTCTTATGATGCGGGCGCAAAACGGGTGCGCGATTTTCAGGCGATGACGGTTCGCGCCGAGGGGAAGATATCGCCGACGGGGAAATTGCCGGATGAAAAATTCGGCCGACTCAGTCTGAGCGCGACGGGCGGTCATCCCGGCCGCACCTCAGCATTTGCCTGCATTCGGCGCTGGACGGCACCCGGGAAAGGCGAAGTGAAAATCGAGGGCGCACTCGGGCACGCCAGCACGAATGGCGACGGGGTGCACGGCCGCGTCGTTTCGAGCGCCGGCGGCGCGCTCGGCGAGTGGACGGTGCACAACCGGAAGGAGGAGACAAAACTCGACGGCATCGGGGTCGCGGCGGGCGAGACGATCGACTTCGTCGTCGACAGCCTGAAGAACGCGAACTCCGACAATTTCACCTGGGCTCCGACAATCGTCTTCACCGCCGAGGGCGGCGAAGTCGCGCGGACGTGGAGTGCGAAAAAGGATTTCGACACGCCGTTGACGCCGACCATTCCGCTCACGCGCTGGGAGGAATTCGCGCAAGTGCTGCTGCTCGCCAACGAACTGGCGTTCTTGGACTGACGGGCTTCACGCCGCCACGCCCCGATGTCATCGCCTATGGCACCTCGTAAATCTCGATCAGCGCCACGCCCGTGGTGCCGTTCACGCCGCTGACCTGCACGGTGTAGCTGCCGGGCGCGAGCGTCACGAGCAGCGCGGCGTCGCGGCTGTTGCCCGGCAGTTGAAACGCCCCCACGGATTGAAACGCGTTGGTCATCGTGGCGTCGCCGCCCCAGTCGTCGTTTTCAAAGATTTTGGTCGTGCCCGAGAACAGATCGAGCCTCGGGTTGGCGAGGGTGCCGCCCACGCCAAACAAGCCGAGTGTGGGACCGACCGCGCGGATGAGCACGGTCTTGAACGTCGGCCCGGCGATCGTAACGCCGGCGAAAAGCATGTCGTTGCCGGTGCCGACCTGGGAGCGCGCGGAGACGTTGATCAGGCGCGCGGTGGTGGCGTTGAACGCGGCGGCGGGCGAGGCGTCGTAGAGTTCCGCCAGCGCGACGCCGGTGTCGCCCGCGTTGCCGGTGATCCACACACTGCTGCTGCCGGCGGCGAGGGCCGGCTTGAAGAGGGACGCGTCTTTCGATGTGGGGCTGGCGAGAGCGAAGGCCCCGACTTGGGCTGCGATCGCGGCGATCTGGGGGTTGCCGGCCCAGTCGTCGTTTTCATCGACCTTGTTCATTCCCACGAAGAGTTTGAGATAAGGATCGATGAGGGTGCCGGGCACGCCGAACTGCGTGAGCGTCGGCCCGACGGCGCGGAGGAGAATGGGTTTGGTGCCGGATGTGCCGGTGCCGCCGATGCCGAAGCCGATGATGAGCGTGTCATCGCCCGCTCCGGCCCGGGAGCGGATGGCGAGATTCGAGATGCGGCTCACTTCCGTCTCCCGGGGTGCTATCTCCAACGTGCCCTTCCGGATTGTTTGGCTGAACGATTCGGCGACATACAGGTTGCCCGCACGATCCACGGCGACATCGGTGGGATAATAGAATCGGGTCGCGCTGCCCGTCCCGTTGGTCGAGCCGGTTATGCCGGTTCCACCTGCGACGGTGGTCACGACACCGGCGGCCGTCACCGCGCGAATGGTGTGGTTGTTTTGATCGGCGACAAAAATTCGGCCGCTGGCGTCGACCGCGATGCCCGAGGGGTAGGAAAAACGCGCGGCCAGGCCCGCGCCGTTGCTCGCCCCGCTGGTGCCGGGCGTGCCGGCCAGCGTCGAGACGACACCGGCACCGGTGATTTTCCGAATCGTATGATTGGCGAAGTCGGCGACGTAGAGGTTGCCTGCGGCATCGATGGCCACGGCCGAGGGAAGATTGAAGCGCGCACCGGCTCCGGTGCCATCCGCCATGCCGGGCAGGTCCGGCGAACCAGCGAGTGTCGTCACCGTGCCGCTGGCGGAGGTCTTCCGAATGGTGTGGTTGCTGGAGTCGGCTATGTAGAGGTTGCCGGCGCTGTCGAGCGCCACGCCACTGGGAACGTTGAAACGGGCGGCGCTCCCGATTCCATCCGTCGTGCCGTTTACGGCGGGAAGACCGGCGAGCGTCGTCACCACCGCACCACTGGTGATGCGGCGAATCGTGTGGTTGTTTTCCGTGACGAAGATTGTCCCGGAGCCGTCGGTGGCCAGACCCTGCGGTCCGAAAAAAGAAGCGGCCGCGCCCGTGGCATTGGCCGAGCCCGCCCGGCCCGCCGAGCCCGCAAACGTGGACACCAGGCCGGAGCTGGAAATTTTCCGGATCGTGTTGCTACCGGTGTCGGCGACGAAGACGTTGTCGGCGGCGTCCACCGCGATACCGCGCGGGTTTTGAAAACGGGCGGTGCCGCCCGGGCCATCGGTCGATCCGCCAAGCCCGGCCGTGCCGGCCAGAGTCGTGAAAGTGAAGTTCTGGGCGTAGCCCAAATTCAGGCCAACCACCAAGGCGAGAAGACCGAGCCATATTCCGCGCAAAGGCTGCCCAAAATAACGGCCGACGCAGAGTGGTGTTTGCGGGGCTCGGGTTGCGGGCGATTTACGAAAAGCGGGAGGTGATCGTGGCATTTAACTGGGTAGGCTGCGAGGAGGGGATGTTCCCTATGAGACCAAAATGGGCGAGTCAGGGTTTCCTCTTGGCGTGGGGCGGCATTACATAGATGGCATCCGTTTCCTTACGGAATCTCGTAAACTTCTACTAGTGCGACGCCCGTGGTGCCACCCACGCCGCTGACCTGCGCCGTGTAACTGCCGGGGTCGAGCGTGAGAAGGAGAGCGGCGTCGCGACTGGCGGTGCTGGCGATGGCGAACGCACCGACGCTGGCAAACGCGTTCGTTAATGCGGCGGTGCCACCCCAGTCGTCGTTGCTCTGGATAACGGTGCTGCCCCGATAGAGATCGAGCCGGGGATTCGCGAGCACACCCGTGACGCCGAAGCCGCTGAGCGCGGGACCGATGGCGCGGATGAGGATCTGCTTCGGCACGTTGCCGGAAAGGGTGAAACCCGCGATGAGAATGCCGGCGCCGGTGCCGACCTGGGCGCGGGCGGAAACGTTGATGAGGCGCGCCCCACTGCCGGCCGCGCGGTCATAGAGTTCCGCGAGGGCGATCCCGGCGGCGCCGGTGCCGGTTACTTGCGCCGAATAATTACCCGCGGCGAGCGAGCGCACGAGCGCCGCGTCGCGTGACGCCGGATCGAGGGCGAAGGCCCCGACGGCGGCGAAATCGGAAGCGAGGGTGCCGCCGCCCCAATTGTCGTTAGCCGCAATTGGCACCGTGCCGGAAAATAACTGGAGCTGCGGATCGGCGAGCGCACCGGTGACGCCGAAGGGCGTGAGGCTCGGCCCGATACCGCGCAGCAACACCGTGGCATCCGGGGCACCCGCGATCACAAAGCCCATCGTGAGGGTCTGCGCGCCCGTGCCCGCGGTGGTGCGCACCGAGAGGTTGACGAGCCGGCCCAACACCGGCGGCTCGACCGTGATCGCGGCGGCGGCGCTGGTGAGGGTGCCCTGCGGTCCGGTGACCGTGACGGTGTAGCTGCCGGCGGTGGCCGCCGTGACGCTAGCAACCTGATAGCTGGCGGAGGTCGCACCGGCAATCGGTGTGCCGTCGCGCCGCCACTGGTAGGTGAGCGGGGCGTCGCCGGTGGCGACGACGCCGAGGGTGAGCGCGCGCCCGAGCACGGCGACCTGTGATCGCGGAGCAGTGAGAATGGCAAACGCCTCCGCCGTGGCGCGACCCGTGCGGCGGGCGTTGTGGCGGTATTGCGGCCACGGTCCGGCGGCCGGACCCACGCCGATGTCGAAGGCGTAGAGTTTGTGATCGTTGCTGCCGACGTAGAGGGTGGTGCCGGCAATCGCCGGCGAGGAGCGAATCCAGTCGGCGGTGGCCCACGTGCGCTTCAGCGTGCCGTCGGGATTGATCGCGTAGATGAGGCCGTCGTAGCAGCCGATGTAAACGGTGCCGTTGGCATCGACCGCGGGTGACGAGGCGCGCACTTCGCGGCCGAGCGGAAAGGTCCATCGCGCCGCGCCCGTGGCGGTGCTGACCGCGTGGAATTTCGAATCGTAGGCCCCGAAATAAACGGTGCCGCCATCGGCACTGAGCGTCGGTGAAGACGAGGTGCCGAGCGTGGCGCCGGTGTAGGTCCAGCGCAGCACGCCGGCCGAAGTGACGGAGTAAAGCCGTCCGGAACTGAGCGTGCCGAAGTAGAGATTGCCCGCAGCGTCGAGCGCGACGGCGGTGTAAATGGCGTTATCGGGGCGGAAGGTCCACTTGCGCGTGCCGTCGGGATTGATCGCGTAGAGGAGGTGGCCGGTGGCGTCGTCGTCGGAGCCGAGATAGATCGTGCCATCGGGCGCGATGGTGGCGGAGGCATAGGAGGTGCCGGGGATGGCGAAGCTCCACTTCAGTCGCGCGGCAGTGCCATCGTCCGCGTAGGCGAAGAGTCGGCCTTCGTTGGTGTGCAGATAGATCGTGCCATCGGCCGCGAGCGCGGTGGCGTTACTGGCGTTGGAGCCGGCGCCGACGACCGTCTCCCATTTTTTCACGCCAGTCGCGGAATCGTAGGCGTAGAGTTTTCCATCCGTGGTGTTCGCCGGGCCGGCCCCGAAATAGAGCGTCCCGTCCGGCGCGAGCGTGGCGGCGGTGGTGTCGAGTTGTCCGCCGATGTTGATCGCGGGCCAGCGGCGCGAGCCGTCGGCATTGACGCCGGTGAAATTGAAATCGGTGCTGCCCACATAGACGCCGCGATCCGGTCCGACGACCGGGGCGGAAGTGATGCTGCCACCGGCGGGCACCTGCCAGAGCGAGTCGTTGAGCGTGAGGCGAAACGCGCCGTTGGGCGGCGGCGTGGTGGAGCTGATTTCCTTGCCGTCGATTTGGAAAAAATACGTCGTGCCCGCCGTCGCGTCGATCGTCACGAGCGAGCCGGTGTCGGAGCTGCCGGCGAAGGCAAAATTATCATTGGCCTCGACGAGCGCGAGTCCGGTGAAATTTGCGCCCACCGCGCCGCGATAAACCGCGAGCAGCGGATCGAAGCCGTCGGAGTTGACGGCGATTTGGAAGCGGCCGCTGTCCGGCGCGGTCCAGCGATACCAGAGTGATTTGCCGCCGACAAATCCGAGGATGCGCGGCTCGCCCGTCTCCCGCGTGCAATTCGCATTCGCGCCGTCGACGCGGAAGCTTCGGCCCATGACGACCTCGGCTGCGGCGAGCGCGTCGTTGGCGGGCACGACGCCGATGTCCATCAGCGTGAGCCCGGATGCGCCTGCTTTTCCGTCCACCTTGATCTGGTAGATGACGCCGGCCTGCGCAGTGAACTCGAGGCGCGAGGTCGTGGCGGTGCCGTCGTCGTCATTCTCCGCAACGAGCGTGAGGGCGTTGAGCGCGGTGCCGCGATAGACGGCGACGAGCGTGTCGTAGCCGCTGCCCGCGGTCGAGAGGCGCACGGGCGCAGTGGTGGTGGGCGTCCACTCCCACCAAAGCGAGGCGGCGGAAATCTGGTTGAGGATGGCCGGCTCACCCGAAGTGGCCTCGGAGGTTGCGCCGACATTCGAGGAGCGGA
The DNA here is from genome assembly GCA_025352845.1 of Opitutaceae bacterium. Classification (GTDB taxonomy): domain Bacteria; phylum Verrucomicrobiota; class Verrucomicrobiia; order Opitutales; family Opitutaceae; genus ER46. Next base: position 3,836 of record JANXSC010000103.1, on the reverse strand, counting down.
TGAGAAAATTACTGCCGACGAGGCGCGCGCGGTTGGCAAAGTCGTCGTTGAACGGCCGGTTGTCCGTCGAGGTGAGCGCGCGGAAAAGATTCAGCCGCCCGCCGGTCTGGCATTTGCCGGAAAGTGCGGGCAGCACATCGACCGAACGCAACATGCGGTTGATGATCTGGCGGTAGGTATCGTTGGGAAACTGCGCGCGGCTGAGCGCGAGCGCACCGACGACATGCGGGGCCGACATCGAGGTGCCGGTGCGCACGATGTAGGCACTCGTCCCGGTGTCGGCCGTGTTGCTCAACGACAAAATCTCCGTGCCCGGCGCGTAGAGCTCGACCGAGCCCGCGCCGAAGTTCGACGACGAGCCGGAAAGATCGTCGCGACGGGTGACATTGCCGACGCTGACCATGTTGTCGACGCGGTGGCTCGCGGGATATTTCAGCGCGAGATCGTTGTCGGTGCCTTCGTTGCCCGCAGCCGCGACGAAGATCACGCCGGCATCGCGTGCGCGACGAATAGCCGTGAGTTCGCTCGAAGAAAATCCCTGCCCGGTCGCCGCCGCGGCGGCACCATAGGAGGCGTTGATGATCTGCGCGCCGTTATCGATCGCGTAGTTGATGCACTCCACGAGGTCGGAGGTGGCGCCGGTGCCGCTGGCGGAGAGACCCTTCAGCGCCATGATGCGCACGCGCCACGCGACGCCGGAGATGCCCGCGCCGTTGTTGCCCGCCGCGCCGATGATGCCGGCGACGTGCGAGCCGTGGCCGTTATCGTCGTTGGGATTGCCACTGTTCGCGGAGTTGAGCGGGACGATGGCGTTGATGCCGTTCACGTCGTCGATGTAGCCGTTATTGTCGTCGTCGCGGCCGTTGCCGGCGACTTCGCGCGGATTGATCCAGAGGTTCGGAATCAACTCGGGGTGGGAGAGCCTCACGCCCGAATCGATCACGGCGACGATGATCGTCGAGGCGTCGCTGCGGATGTCCCAAGCCTGAGTCGCCTTGATGTCGGCGCCGCCGACTCCGTTGCTCAGGCCGGTGTTGTTGAGCGACCACTGCTCGGGGAAGCGCGTGTCGTTCGGCGTCGCGTCGGCATGGCGGAGATAGTCGCGTTCGACAAACTCATAGCGCCCCGTCGCGCGCAACCGGGTGATCGCGGCGTCGGCAGAATCGCCAGCATCGAGCTCGATGGCGCGCAGGCCGTCGAAGCGCGCATATTTTCGCCGGACTCGGACGCGCTCGGTTGCCTCCTCGGCGTCGACGGTCGCGCGGCGGCCGGGATGCGGCTTGGCCATGATGACGCGCTCGCGGTAGCCCTGCGCGAGTTCCTTCGGAGTAAAATACGCTGTGTCGGGCGCAGGTTGGGCGGAGGCGATCGCCATCGCCACGAGCAGCGACGCCAACGCGAGGAGCGCAAAGCGGGGTGTTTTCAACAACGTCATGGTGGGGCGATTTCGCCTGGTGACAAGCGGCCTCGCGGGATGCGCCGCGCACGCTGGCGCGTAGGGCGGACTTCAGTCCGCCTTTGAGGACTCGAGGGCGGGCTGAAGCCCGCGCTACCGCCGGGGACTCGCCGGCAGCGAAAATTTCCCCGGCGCATCCGGCCGTGCCGGATCGAAGCCGGCGAAATCGTCCACGCTGTGCGCCGCCAGATCGAGTTTCGCAGTGCGGATGCCGGCGACGATGCATTGGGCGAGTTCGTAGGCGCCGTAATTATTGTGATGCGTGGGGTCGCGATCGCCGCCGCTGAAGGCGAGCGGAGATTTTTTCGGGCCGAGCGCCTCGTAGAACGCCACGCTCGCGCGTTCGAGGTCGATGAGAGCGACGTTTTCCTCGCGGACAAGTTCGCGCCCGGCGGCGGGATAGTCGCCATGAGAATTGCGAATCGTTCGGGCGGCGACGAGCGTGCCGGCAAAAACCGACAGCAGTCGCAGTCGCTTCATTTCATCGCCACACCCAAAAATTTCCGATCGCCGAGCCACTCGGTGAAGCGTGCGATCCAGGCACCGGACGGCGATTTGTTCGTGGCGCGCACGCCGAAGCCGTGGCCGGCCCCGGCGTAGATGTGCAGCTCGGCGTTCACACCGGCTTTCTTGGCCTTCAAATAAAATTCCGGCAGACCCTCGGAGATGTTCGCGCGGTCGCTATAGCCGCAGGCGAGGAAGACGGACGGCGTGTCCTTCGTCAGCTCGATGTCGGTGCGCGGGAGGCCGCCCGGGTAAATCAGGCCAAAGAAATCGGGCCGCGTGCTCTGTCGATCGAGCGCGTCGGTGGCGTCGGCTTTCCCCGCGGTGTAACGCGTCGCCGCGAGCAAGGCGACTTCACCGCCGGCGGAAAATCCGATGATGCCCACGCGCGCCGGATCGACGCCCCACTCGGAGGCGCGGCTGCGCACGAGCTTGATCGCGCGCTGCGCATCGTTGAGCGAATCACGATCAATCGTGTAGGGCTGCGCGGTGCCTTGCGGAACGGTGTCGTCCTTCGCTAGTCGGTGTTTCAGCACGAACGCGGCGACGCCGTTGTCAGCGAGAAATTGTGCGACGTTGTAGCCCTCGTGCTCGATCGCGAGGCGCGCGTGGCCGCCGCCGGGTGTGACGATCACGGCGCAACCGGTGGCCTTGTCCTTCGCGGGCAGGTAAACGGTGAGCGATGGGTTGTGAATGCCGGAGACATTTGAGCCGGTGATTTTTTCGGGCTCATTCTTGCGCGCTTCAGAACCGGGAGCGCCATTGGGCCAGAGCGGGACGACGGGACGGTCGGTGGGTGCGGCGGCTTGGAGCACAGTGGTGAAGGCGAGGAGGCCGAAGAGGAGTTTTGTTTTCATGGGAGCTGTGGAGTGGACGAGAAATATTTTGGCAGTTGCGGATGTGGTTTGGCGGGAGGGAGGGCGGGTCGGAGAGCGGGTCGGAGACCGCGCCCTACTTGGCTTTGGCGACCTCCACGGCATAAACGTGCCGGGCGCCGTGGAAATTGCCGGAGAAGACGACCCATTTGTTGTCGGGCGTAATCGAGCCATTGGGTTCGATGCCGCCGCGGCCGGTCACGTAATTGTGCTTTGCCATGTTCACGAGTTTCTCGCGGGGCATCGTGCCGTCGGGCTGGGGGCGGAAGAGATTTATCCACATGCCGTTTTTGGAAAACGCGACCTGTGTCTCGTCCCCGCCGTCGCCCATGAAGAGTTGGCTGTCGCGGGAAATGTTGTAGTGCACCGACCACGCGTCGCGCTCGACCGGATAACGCGTCTCCTTGCCCGTCGCGAGATTCACCCCCGCGATCCAGAAGACTTGGCTGCGCGGCGTCTGAAGATCGAACCAGACGCTCTTGCCGTCGTGGCTCCAGAATTCGTGGCCGGAGATTTCCATGTCCATCGTGCGCTTGCGGCGGAGCGTGCGCTCGGTGCCGTCGGTCCGGATAGTCCATACGCGATCGACTTCATGCCAGGTGCCCTCGTGGCAATAGAGCAGGAGACTCGGATCGGTCGGCGAAAACTGCATATGGTTGAGTGCGCCAAATTGGTAACCGACGGTCTTCGCCTCGCCGGTTTTCAGATTCGTGAAGGTGAATGCCATGCCGTTCGGATTCACGGCGCGGCGCGCGAGACCCTCCTCTTTGTTCACGGCGTATTGCTGCTCGGGCGAGAGCTCCTCCAGTTTCTTTCCGGGAAACATGCGTTCAAGCTGCGGACGCGGCTCGCGATAGGCCGGCTTCGGGGTCTGGCCCGATGGGTCTTCGGCGGCGATGGTCGAGAGCGTCAACGTCTCATCGGCATTGATGAGCGTGCGCGAGGCGTGGGGGATTTTGCGCTCGGTCTTGGTGTCGAGGTTGTAGGCGAACACTTCGCCG
>JANXSC010000076.1 GCA_025352845.1 Opitutaceae bacterium | reverse complement strand
GGCGAGCAACCGGGCGCGGAACGCACCGGCGGGTTTCCCGCCGTTCAGAGCCGTGAAATCTGGCGCTTTGAAATCGTCGACCAGTTTGCCCGCACCAACCACTGACTTCCCGCCCGCGCAGACCGGAATTTGTTCGTCGCTATTCATTCGGCGCCCTCACGTCTCCGGTTGCGGCAGGCGCACCATTTCCGAGCAAGGCGACGCGCAGTTTTGAATTTGCGAGTGCGACGACCTCCGCCGCGCCGGAGCCTGCATGCTCTACGGGCCGCCACCTCCGCCGTGCGTCGAGAAAGAGCGCCGGTTGGGCAACGCGATCGATGGCGAGCAGCGCCTCGGCTAAAACGTCACGGGAAGGTTTTTGCAGGGCGAGCAGCCTGGGCACGAACTGCAAGAGGCCGGACTGATTCCTCGCGCGGGCGTCAATACTGACAAGTTCCTCAAGCACCGGCTGCGCACCGGCGTCCAGCTCGATCGCGCGCTCGAGCACAGCCCGAGCGCCCGAATCATCGCCGACCAGGCGCAGCTCGCGGACGAGCAGGAGGGAATCGCGGGTGGAAAAACGCTCCTGACTGACAAACGATTTCAAGCCGAGCCCGGCCTTGACCGTATCGCCGTTCGCGAAAGCCGCCACGGCATTCAACCCCACAAGGAGCGGCACCGGCTGATCGGTGGCGCGGTTGGCGGCGGCAACGGCCGGCGCGCTCAACTCCAGCGCGTCGTGAAAACGCCGCGAAGCCAACGCAAGCTGAACCTTGGCCTGGGTAAATTCTCCAACGACACGCCCCGGTTCAGAAGCAGCTGACGCGCACACGCGCTCCAGCAAAACACCCTGCTGGGTGTCCACCGCATACCACGCCAGATTCGCGAGTGCCTTCACGTCGCCGGCAAATTCGGCGAGATACGAATCAATTTCCCGCGCCTCGGCGCCGCGATCGCCGGTGACGCGATAGGCATGGAGCAAATCAATGCGCGGGCCCGGGCTGTGCGGTTCATTAAACTGGCGCAGCAAGGCGATGCGCCGGGCTTCGGCCTCGTGCCCGAGCTCGCGATGATAGCGGACGAGAGGAAGGTAGATTTCATCCCGGTGGGAGAATCGCGCGAGTTCCGCAGTGAGCCGCTCGATCGCCTGCGGCCTACGCCCCGTCTCCCAATCGATCTGGGCGAGCAGGACGGTGCCCTCGAGGGCATTGCCCAGCCCCCAGCGCGAAAGCAGTTGCTCGGCGTGACCAAACCGGCCGCATTCAAAATGGGCGGCCGCCGCCTGTAGCGCCAGGAACTGATGATTCAGTTTCCCGTCGGGATCGTTCGGCAAAATTCGGCCGGCCAACGCCACCACACGATCGAGGTCTCGCGCCTCCAGCAACCAGCCAAAGGTGATTTTCAAGTAGTCGAGGTCGGCACCGTATTCGAGCCCCTGCACCAAAGTGTCGAGCGCCCGCGGCAACAGGCCCGAGCGAACCTGAATCGTCGCGACCATGCGCCGCGCCGACAAATCCTGCGGGAAACGGCCGAGCCCGGCGACGAGCAGCGCATAACCCGAGCGGTAGTTTTGTTTCTCAAACTCCATCTGCCCGCGGGCGAGATTGTGCCGGGCCAAACCCTGCTTGAGCGACACCGGGCGCCAGGGATACTGCACGACATCCGAGTATTTCGCGTCCGCCCACTCGCGACCGAAAACAAGAAAACCCCAAATCGCGCCAGCGGTGAGCAACCAACCGCAGACGCCGGCGAGGGCGGCGACCGCCGCGATGCGATGCCAAAAAAAATACAACCGCACGCGCTCAGGTTGCACCACGCGCGCGATTAGTTTCCAGCGATACGCCGGATCGCGTGGGTTGAACGCCAGCAGATCGTCTTTGGAAAAATCCATGGAGTGAACGAACGCGCGAATTAGGAAACGGCCGGAGCCACGGCGCGACCGCGCCGATAGTAGCGCGTGCAAAGCAACGCCACCGTCCCGAACATCGCCGCACACGTCGCCGGCTCGGGAATCGCCGCCCCGGGAGTGATGAAACCGGTGGAACTGATCACGGCACCGGAAGAAAATCCGCTGAACGTGATCTGACTGAGCTGTTGCGACGTGAGCCCCCCGCTCGTCGTGCCCACGCGCAGGAGATCGCCGCTCGCAGAATTGTAGTTCGTAATCGTGAGCGTCGTGCCGGCGGTCCACGCAGTGCCGGAGCTGTTGCCAAAGGAAATCGTTGATGCGCCAACCCCGGAGCCAAAATCGATCGTGCTGTTGGCCGTGAGGGTGAGCGTGCCACTGGTCGCAAAAGTGCCGGTGGCGCCAACCTGCAACGTGCCGCCGCCAAGGGAAAATGCTGAAGTGGTCGGTAGCGCCGTGGTCGTGCTGAATTTCAGCGTGCCGTCAGAAATCTTTGTTTGACCGGAATAGGTGTCGATGCCGGTGAGAGTGAGCGTGCCGCTGCTACCGGACATTGTGAGTCCACCGGTGCCTCCGAGATTGCCCGCAAAGCTCGTCGCTGTGACCTGGGTGATCGTGAGCGTGTGACCGGCGCCAAAATTCACCGTGCCACCGGTGCCGGAGAAAGAACCGATCGATTGCGCGGTGTTGTTGAGCGTGAGCGTGCCGCCGTTGACGGTGAGCGCACCACTGGCAGCGCCGAGGGTGGCACCGCTGTTGACGGTAAGGCCGCCCGCCGAAAGCACGGTGCCACCGGTCTGCGTATTTGCGGCGTTGGTTAGAACAAGCGTGCCGGTGCCGGACTTGGTCAGGGCATTGGCACCCGTGACGGCGCCGCTGAGCGTGAGCTGCGTGCCGGCGACATTCACGGTCGCGCCGCCGGCTCCGAGTGCAAGTGCGCCAGCGAACGAACTCGTGCCCGTCGACGTCGCAACCGTGCCGCCGTTCACCGAGAGGCCCTCGGCGGTCGAATAGGTGACGTTTCGGAAATCGAGTGTGGCACCGCTGGCGACGGTGGTGCCCGCGGCGTTCGTGCCGAGCGCGTTGTTCACGGTGACGGCGAGCGTGCCCGCGTTCACGACGGTTGCGCCGGTGTAGGCGTTGGCAGCGGAAAGTGTGAGTGTGTTGGTGTTATTTTTGGCCAGTGCACCCGACCCATTCACAATCGAAGCGAGCGTGAAGTTTGTCGTTGAGTCGAAAGTCCACGTCGCGCCCGAAGAAAGGCTGAAAACCGGAGTGCCCTCCTGAATCGTCACCGTCCCTACGCTAGTGTCGGCACCGATCGTAATCGTATAGGAACCCGCCGCGTCCGTGCCGGCGGAGAAGACGGCATCGGCGTTTGCCACCCAGGCACCGGCCGGCTGGCCAGAGTTGGAACCGGAGGAGCGAGTCGTCCAAAAGCTGCCGCCCCAACTGTAGGTTGTGCCAGTTACGACTCCCGATTCCGACCCCGTGCCATTGACATCGAAATAGAGTGTCTGGCCTCGAACACTGCTGCTGAAGACCGACAGCCCCAGCAGGGTCCCGAGGCCAAAGCGGTGCATGCAGACGGCGACCACACACTTGAGCATCCGCTGCAATGCCCACGCCGCCAAACCGCCGAGTCGCGCCGAAATACCGCCGGTGACCAAACCGATCAGTTTGAGAGAATTTCCGGTCCGAGCGAGGGCTGGTGGGCGCAGATACATTGTGGTAAGAGCCGCATTCGCCAAAAACTTGAGGGTGAAATCAATATCCCCCAAAATTTTGTCGCGCTTTTACATAGGTGTTACCCCCCTATCCGCAACCAGGAGGACGCCCAAATCCATCGACTTCGTTGGAGCGACGTAGGGTAAATGGGCCGGATGAATCTCAACGCGGGAACGTAACTGGCAGATTCTGGACTACGCAGCGCTCGCAGCTAAAATGCCTTTCCCGCACAAAGATATTAACGTAGATTTTGCCTCCGATCCTCGGTGGGAAAACAATCAAACGAACGAGCCCGCCATAATCCGTGATACCTGGGACTACACAATCGATCGGCAATGCGAAAAAAACCTCGGTCGATTCACCTATGTCCTACCTTCAGGTCGGCTGGGATGACGCGATGCTGACTTCCCCCGGATCTTCGTTTTTTCACGGAACCGGATGGGGCAGAACGCTAGTGGACGCGTATGGTTTCTCCCCGAAATGTTTTGTCCATCGCGCCCCGGAGGCGCGGCCCGCGTTCCTCCCCATTATGGAAGTGAACAGCTGGCTGACCGGACGGAGAGGGATTTCGCTCCCATTTACCGATGCGTGCGACGCGCTCTACGAGCACGCGGAAGAGTTTCACGGGCTTTGCGGCGCGTTAGATGCCCACGCGCGAAGCCGAAAATGGAAGACATGGGAACTCCGGGGCAATCGGGCCCTCCAAGGGCAGGCATCTGCCGCTGCGTTGTATTGGGGTCACAAGTTGGAGCTGAGCCTGCGGGCGGACGAAATGTTTGCCCGCCTGCAAGGCACCGCCCGCACTGCGGTGCGCAAGGCCGAGAAACAAAACCTTACAGTCACGTTCACAACCGATATGGCGGCAGTCCAGATTTTTCATGACCTTCTCTGCAAGACACGGCAGCGCCACGGACTGCCTCCGCAACCCCTGCATTTCTTCGAATGTTTGCAGCGAAATATCCTCGCCCACCAACAGGGTTGGGTGGTTCTCGCCAAGCACGGCGATACACCGGTCGCCGGCGCGGTCTTTCTTCACCTCGGCAAAACTGCCATCTATAAATTCGCCGCGTCGGACAGCTCGTTCCGCGACCTGCAGGCCAACAACCTCGTGCTCTGGCGGGCGATCAAGTGGTATGCCCAAAACGGCTTCTCCTGCCTGGATTTTGGCCGCACTTCGATCGCGAACGAGGGTTTGCGCCGCTTCAAGCGCGCCTGGGGCGCGATCGAACACTCGATCGAATACCTCAAGTTCGACCTGCGCGCGAATCGCTTCGTCACCATGAAGGACCAGAGTTCCGGCTGGCACACGCGTTTTGTCAGAATTTTACCGCGCCCACTCGCTAATCTGATTGGCGCGGCGGCCTATCGGCACCTTGCTTGACCAAATCTTCCACGCGACAGCATTACCTCATTTCCCAAACCCATCGAGTCAGACGAAGCACCAACTAGTTTATGATACCTAACTCACCGCCACAGCCACCGAGCGTCAATTTGGGCGACATATACTACATCCTGTTTCGCCACAAATGGAAGATCCTGCTTTGCACCCTCGCTGGTCTCGGCGGAGCCGCCTACCTGTATAAGAAGGATGTCCCTCCCTTCCAATCGCAGGCCAAGCTGCTCGTGCGGTGGATTCCCACCGAAAGCAAAGCCTCCGGGCCAACGAACACCGGGACCCGGCTCATGGCCGACGACCACGGCAGCACGATCATGGCCACCGAAAAGGAAATTTTGCAGAGCGGCAACCTCGCTGCGGAGGTGGCGCAAGGCGTGGGTCCGGAGAAAATTCTCGCCAAGGCCGGGGGCGGCAAAGATCCGGGCCTCGCCGCCGCCTACGTCCGTAACAATCTTTCCGTCACCGTTCCCCAGGCAAGCACGGTCATATTCTTAACCTTCAAACATCCCGACCCCGAGCTCGCGCAAACTATTTTACGCGAAGTCATCGATCGGTATTACAAACTGCATCTCGAGGCGCATCGATCATCCGGTATGTTGAGCGAATCCTTGGCGGCGCAAGCCGACACGTTGCGTTCTCAACTCAAGGGAACCGAGGACGACCTTCGGAAGGCGATGCAACGTGCAGGTGTTACTGTATCGGTCGAAAACACCAAGGAGGGTTTCTCCAATCAAATGATCGCCATCCGGCGCGAGATTTTCAACTATGAGCAGGAACTGGCGGGGAAAATCGCGATTTTTGAGGATGTGAAGAAGCGCATAACCGTCACACCGGCCCAAGCCAATCCGACGGCGGAGGTGGAGCTCCCGCCGAGCGTCATTGACGAATATCGGGGCATGACCGTCCTCCTGAACCGACAACAGAATTTCGAGCAAGAGTTGTCGATGCAGTTCACCTCTGAGAACACTCGCGTGCAACAGGCCCGGACCCAAGTCGCCGAGACTGAAGCCAAGGTAAAGAAGATGCGCGACCAATACCCCGGCCTCATTCGCGTGGTGTCGCCAACCGCCACGAACAAGGGTGCAGAATCAGACGCATATGAAGCGTCCAACGCTTGGATTCAGATCACGGCCTACCAAGCCAAAATCAAGGAGCTGAATTCGCAAATGGACAAGGTCCGCGCCGACGCTGCAAAACTGGATCAAGCGGAGGGTGCAATTCTTCAATTGCGGAGAGAGCGCGACTTGCAGGAAACCAACTACCGCTACTATCAGACCAATTTGGAAGCCCAGCGCATCAATGAGGCGACCTCTCAGGGCAAAGTCACCAACATCAGCCCAATCGAGACCCCGACTGCGGCCTATCGTCAGCCAATAGATTTCAAGAAAATCGGCTTGTGCGCCGCCGCCGGCATCTTGGCTGGCCTAGGCTGGGCATTCTTGATCGAGTTGTTTTTAGATCGCTCGGTGCGGCGTCCCGTCGATCTTGTCCGCCTTCTGCGCGCCCCACTCTTTCTTTCAATTCCCAGCCTGAAGGCGGACAAGGCCATGCTCGCCCTAGGTGCGCCCAAGGCCGCCCCTCGTGCGACTGCCACCGGTGGCTCCTCCTTGGAAACACAGAGCCCCACCCCGTCCGCCGCTCCCTCAATCGGTTCCCGTAATGTCGCGCTCCAGCCTTTCCACGAAACGCTGCGCGATCGCCTCATCGGCTACTTCGAAAGCAAAAACCTTACGCACAAACCAAAACTCGTCGCTGTTACCGGCCTCACCCACAACTCCGGTGTGACCACCACCGCCGCCGGTTTGGCGAGAAGTCTTTCGGAGACCGGGGAAGGCAACGTCCTCTTGGTTGACATGACGGTCGGCCAAGGAGCGGCTACCCAATTCAACAGGGGCAAGGAAGCTTGCGATTTGGACACCGTGCTGGAAGCCCGCAGTCAGGCGCACGTGGAACAAAACCTCTATGTCGTCACGGAGAACAGCAACAGCGACCGCCTGTCGCGCAACCTCCCCCAGCGCTTCACGCGCCTCATCCCCAAATTGAAGGCCAGTGATTTCGACTACATCATTTTCGATATGCCCGTGGTCAACCAACTCAGCATCACCCCTCGCCTCGCCGGGTTCATGGACATGGTCTTGCTCGTCGTGGAGTCGGAAAAATCCGATCGCGATCTGGTCACCGGCGCCTGCTCCCTCCTCGCGGAGTCCAAGGCCCACGTCGGTGTCGTTCTGAACAAAACTCGCAATTATGTTCCCGGCCGGCTCAACCAAGAGTTGATGGCAATCTGAGGTGGACATACTGCCATGCCTTGTCACGAAATGGCGGCACGCAAGGCCTCGGTTAGAATTCGCTTCCGACGCTTCTCAGCCGATCCGGTGGTGCGCCGCGAGCACTGCGGTGACTAGACCCAACCTGACCACAATCATCCCCAGAAACCTGGAAACGAGATGCTGCGACAACACCACCGGTTTTACTATGCGCTGAAACCCTTCCTGCCCTGGCGCCTGAGGATCGCGTTGCGCCGAATTACGGCGCGCCGCAGTCTCGCCCGGTGCGGAGATGTTTGGCCAGTTAATGAGGTGGCGCGACAAGCCCCGGAAGGATGGCCGGGCTGGCCCGATGGGAAGAAATTCGCGGTCGTCCTGACCCACGACGTCGAGGGTTATGCCGGACTTGCGAAATGCCGGAAACTCATGGCGCTCGAACGTGAGCGTGGATTCCGCTCTTCGTTTAATTTTATCCCGGAAGGCGAATACCGCGTGCCCGCCGAACTCCGCGCCGAGCTCGGGGCCAAAGGATTCGAAGTCGGAGTCCACGATCTGAAGCACGATGGAAAGCTCTTCAGCTCGAGGCGCCATTTTCAGGAAAGCGCCCGGCAAATCAACCGCTACATCCGTGAATGGGGGGCCTCCGGATATCGATCCGGTTTCATGTTGCGCAACCTCGATTGGCTGCACGAATTGGACATTCGGTATGATTGTTCGACGTTCGATACCGATCCCTTCGAGCTGCAGTCCGACGGCGCGGGAACCATTTTCCCCACTTGGGTAAACGCCCCCAAGGGACACGAAAACGCCCCCTCCAACTCGAAAAACGGAAACTCCGCCAACGGGAATTCCGCATTTTCCCGCCAGGGTTACGTCGAGCTGCCCTACACCCTGCCCCAAGATTCGACGCTATTCCTCGTGCTGCAGGAAACCTCGCCGGATATCTGGCTGAAAAAGGCGGACTGGATCGCTGCCAATGGCGGCATGATTCTCGTCAACGTGCATCCCGACTACATGCAGTTCGGGGACGAAGCCTCCAGCAACCGCACCTATCCGGTGAAATTCTACACCGAGCTGCTGGACCACCTTCGCAAAAAATACGCCGGCGAATTCTGGCAGCCCTTGCCAAGGGAGATCGCGGACTACACTAGCCGGCTCGAAGGCCGGCCCGTTTTCCGACCGAAGAAACGCGTGTGCATGGTCACGCACTCGTTCTACGAGAGTGACAACCGCGTGACACGCTATGCCGAAGCGCTCGCGGCCCGGGGCGATCAAGTCGACGTGCTTGCGCTCCGTCGGACTAAGAATTTGCCCAAAAAGGAGACCATTGAGGGCGTCAGTGTTCATCGCCTGCAGGATCGTTTTGGAAAAAACGAGAGCTCCAAGTTTTCCTACCTCTGGCCGCTGATTCGGTTTCTCGGGATCTCGTCGTGGTGGGTCACGCGCCGCCACGCGCGGCACCGCTACGACTTGCTGCACATTCACAACATGCCCGATTTTCTCGTGTATGCGGGCTGGTTTCCCCGGCTGACGGGTGCCCGGATCATTCTCGATATCCACGACATCGTGCCCGAGTTCTACGCGAGCAAATTCAGCGATGGAAAATCCACCGCCACCACGTCCGCGCTGAAACTTATCGAGCGCAGCGCCGCGAAGTTCGCGGACCACGTCATCGTCTCGAACCATCTCTGGCTGGAAAAATACCAGGCCCGCACCGCCTCGCAGGGCAAGTGCTCGGTCTTTATCAACAACGTCGATTCGCGCGTTTTTCAGCCGGTTCCACGCACGCGGCAGGACGGCCGGCAAATCGTGATTTTTCCCGGCGGCCTGCAGTGGCACCAAGGCTTGGACATCGCTCTGCATGCCTTCAAGATAGTGCGACGCGAACTGCCGCTGGCCGAGTTCCACATTTACGGCGACGGGAACATGAAACCCTCGCTCGTTGCCCTGGCCGCCGAACTCGGTTTCAACGGTGAAGTGAAGTTTTTTGAACCCGTCGGCGTGCGTCAGGTGGCGCGCATAATGGCCAACGCCGATTTGGGCGTGGTGCCCAAACGCGCCGATTCGTTCGGCAACGAAGCCTACAGCACCAAAATTATGGAGTTCATGTCGCTCGGCATTCCCGTCGTCGTCTCGAAAACCAAAATCGACCAGTTCTACTTCAACGACACCGTCGTGCGCTTCTTCGAATCGGGCAATTCCGACGCCCTGGCCGCGGGGATGATTGAAGTCCTCCAGGACGCCAATCTCCGGCGCAGCCTGGTCGAGAACGCATCCGCCTACTCCGCCCGCCACAGTTGGAAACAGCGCAAGGCCGACTATCTCCACATCGTCGACGAGTTGGCGGCCCCACACGGCTCTCTCATCAACTGACCACCCTTGCCGACGCACCTGAAATTCCTCCCGCCGGATCGATGAAAACCCAAATCCAGCAGAGCCTCCAACTCGTGCAAAAATGGGTCGAGGACCGCGGCTACAAAGGCTACGATCCCGGCGATGGGCTGACATCATATCTGCGCCCGCTGGCCTGCGGAAATTTATTCGCCGAGCGAATCCTCCAGCAGGCGATTTGGAAATCGCCGGTGAACCTGCGCCCGCTCTTGGGTGTTGCCCCCCTCGATTCGACCAAGGGCCGCGGCTTCATGGCGTGGGGCCACGCGCTGTTGTTTTCCAGCACGGCCGACGCTGCGTCGCGAACGAAAGCCATGCAGTGTCTCGACTGGCTGGACACCGCGCGCGAGGCGGGCCACGCCG
>JANXSC010000064.1 GCA_025352845.1 Opitutaceae bacterium | reverse complement strand
GCTGCTCGCGCTCTTCCTCGTCATCACCGCGACGTTTTTTATGATCCGCTTCGTGCCGGGCGGGCCATTCACGGCGGAGAAGGCGGTCACGCCGGAAATCCTCCGCAATCTCGAAGCGCACTATGGGCTCAACAAGCCGCTCTGGCAGCAATACCTCGATTACCTTGGGAGCCTCGCGCGCGGCGACCTCGGGCCGTCGTTCAAATATCCCAACCGCACCGTCTACGAAATCATCGCCGACAAGGTGCCCGTCTCCGCCGAACTCGGTGCCCTCTCGCTCAGCCTCGCCCTCGTGCTCGGTATCACTCTCGGCACGCTCGCCGCCGTCCGGCGCAACACGTGGGCCGACTACACTGCGTCAGCGTTCGGCATGATCGGAATTTCTGTCCCGACGTTTGTCGTCGGCCCGCTGCTCGTGCTGTTCTTCGCGATCTATCTCGGCTGGGTGAATGCCTCCGGTTGGTATGGCCCCATCGACCGCATTTTGCCCTCAATTGTGCTCGGCCTCGCTTACGCCGCGCCGATCTCACGGCTCACGCGCGGCGGGATGCTCGAGGTGTTGAGTCAGGATTTCATCCGCACGGCGCGGGCGAAGGGTGCGTCTGAGTTTCGCGTCGTCACGCGCCACGCGCTGCGGGGTGGGTTGTTGCCGGTGGTCTCGTATCTCGGGCCGGCAGTGGCGGGCATCCTCACGGGCTCGTTTGTGATCGAGACGATTTTTCAGATTCCCGGCATCGGCCGCGAATTCGTGAACAGCGCCTTCAACCGCGACTACACCTTGGTCCTCGGCACCGTGATTCTTTATGCCACGCTGATCATGGCGCTGAACCTCCTCGTCGACATCGTGCAGGCGTGGATGAACCCGAAGGTGCGCCTCGAATCCTGACCCGCCATGAGCGCTACCTCGAACCCTACGCTCGCCACGATCGCCGCCGAGCCCATCGAAAAGGGCAACTCGCTCTGGCACGACGCGTGGCTGCGCCTGCGCAAAAACCAGCTCGCCGTCTTCGGCATGTGGGCGCTCGCGATCGTCACGGTGGCGTGTGTCTTCGGGCCGCTCCTCTCGCCCTACGGTTACGAGCAGCAGACGCTCGAAAACACCTTCTCACCGCCGACGCTCAAACACTGGCTCGGCACCGACCAGCTCGGCCGCGATTTGCTCGTGCGTTTGCTCTACGGCGGCCGCGTCTCCCTCGGCGTCGGCCTCTGCGCCACCTTTGTCGCGCTCGGGATCGGCGTCACCTATGGCGCGGTCTCGGGATTCTTCGGCGGCAAGCTCGATTCGTTCATGATGCGCGCAGTCGACATCATCTACTCCCTGCCCTTCACGATTTTTGTAATCCTGCTGATGGTGTTCTTCGGACGAAATATCGTGCTCCTCTTCGTCGCCATCGGTGCGGTGGAGTGGCTCACGATGGCGCGCATCGTCCGCAGTCAGGTGATGTCGGTGAAGAAAATGGAGTTCATCGAGGCCGCGCGCTCGCTCGGCTTCGGCCACCGCCGGATTATTTTCCGCCACATTTTGCCCAACATCCTCGGCCCGATCATCGTCTATACCACGCTCACGATTCCGGCGGTGATGCTGCTCGAGGCGTTTCTCAGTTTCCTCGGCCTCGGCGTGCAGCCGCCGATGAGCTCCTGGGGCGTGCTGATCAAGGACGGCGCGGAGAAAATGGAGGAGTATCCTTGGCTGCTGGTTTTCCCCGGCGTGCTGTTCTCCCTCACGCTCTTCTCGCTCAACTTCCTCGGCGACGGCCTGCGCGACGCGCTGGATGTGCGTTCGTCGAAGGATTGAGGCC
Source organism: Opitutaceae bacterium (assembly GCA_025352845.1). Lineage (GTDB taxonomy): Bacteria > Verrucomicrobiota > Verrucomicrobiia > Opitutales > Opitutaceae > ER46. The sequence continues at coordinate 10,200 of JANXSC010000064.1, read as the reverse complement.
AGCGCGTTGACAGTCACCGCGACTACACCTAACCCAAGCCCATGCCAACCGCCACCGCTCCAATCAGAGCCCGCCGGCCTTCGCTGAAGCCCGCGAAACCAACCCCATTGGCGGTGGCGGGGTCGTTCTATGAGGCGGCGAGGAAATACATCGGCTCCGTTTCCGGCCCTGGCGACCTTTCCGCGCGCAGCAAGACCCTCGTAGGGTATGGCCGATCTCGTCGTCCTTGATACGGGCCCGTTCGTGGCCCTCTTGGACCGGCACGATCCCATGCATCGCTGGGCCACGGAACAATCGAAGCAACTGCGCCCTCCTTTCGTCACCTGCGAGGCCGTGGTCGCCGAGGCGATTTTTCTTTTGCAGGATGTCCATGATGGACTGCCTCAGGTCAGCGGATTGTTGCGCGACGGCTTTGTGCGGCTCGGATTCCATCTCGACGAACAGCTCGAGTCCATCACCACCCTGATGGCCAAATACCACGACGTCCCCATGTCCCTCGCCGACGCCTGCCTTGTGCGCATGAGCGAACTCCACGACCGCGCGCGGGTCTTCACGCTCGACGCCGACTTCAAACTCTACCGCCGCCACGGCCGCCAAGCCATCCCGCTCACCATCCCGTAACCGTGCGCCGTTTTCTCCCCTACTTGAAATACCTGCGGGGCCGCCGCCTCGCGCTCGTCGTCGCCCTCTTGTGCGGCGCGGTGAGCGGCTTGGTTTACGGCTTTGGCCTGCCGAAGGTGATGAACGACGTCTTCCCGAAAATCTTCACCACCGCCAGCGGCGACACCGACCGCACGCCGATCATCAAAACAGGTGCCACCAAAATCTCCGAATCGGAAAAACCGCCCGTGGAATCCACTGCCTCGGACGCCGAACGCCTCGCCGAGACCGCGCGCATCAAGGCCCACCGCAACCTCCCGGTCCGCGAAGTCATCGGCTACGCGCTGCTCATTCCGTTGATTTTTCTCGTGCGGGCCGTGAGCGGATTTTTGAACAACTACCTGATGAGCTATTGCGGCATCGGCGTGCTCGAGGCGCTCCGCGTCGAACTCTACCGTAAACTCCAGCACCTGCCGCTCAGTTATTTTGGCCGCAACCGCAGCGGCGATCTCCTCTCGCGCCTCACGGCCGACACGCAGGTCGTGCAGCAGACGATCACCAGCAGCGCCAGCGACCTCGTGATCCAGCCCGTGACGCTGGCCAGCGCGGTTTTCTTCCTCGCGCTGATCGCCACGAAAAACGACGGCGTCGGCCTCTTCCTCGCCTCGCTCGCCATCGTGCCGGTCTGCGTTTTCCCCGTGCGCTTCATCGGCAAAAAACTGCTGCGCCGCGCCGAGGAGAACCAGCGGCTGCTCGGCGACATCTCCGATCTCGCCAGCCAGAATTTTTCGGCCGCCCGCGAGGTGCGCGCCTTTGGCCTCGAGGAAAAGGAAATCGGCCTCTTCCAGCAGACCACCCGCCGGCTCTTCCGCATCCAGCTGAAGGTCGTCAAATATTCCCAAATTCTTTCGCCCTCGATCGAGGTCATCGCCTCGCTGGGCATCGCATTTTCTCTCTACTACGCCTATTTCGCCGGCATCTCGCTCGCCGTCTTCGTCTCGATTTTGGGCGCGCTGTTCGTCTGCTACGAGCCGCTGAAAAAACTCGGCGGCCTGCACGGCCAGCTCACGAAAGGCGCCGCGTCACTGAATCGCATCGAGGAGATTCTCCACGCCCCCGCCACCATCGCCGACCCTGCGCAACCCGTCGCCGTCACCCGCCTGCGCGGCGAACTCGCGTTCGAAAACGTCTCCTTCGCCTACAAGGACGACATTCCCGTGCTGCGCGACGTCACGGTCTCGCTGCCCGCCGGCACCGTCTGCGCGCTCGTCGGCCCGAGCGGCGCGGGCAAGAGCACGTTCGCCAACCTCGTGCCGCGTTTTTACGAGGCCGCCACCGGCCGCGTCATGATCGATGACATTGATGTGCGCGCGATGCGCCTCGCCGATCTGCGGCGCAATATCGCCATCGTCTCACAGGAGCCCGTGCTCTTCAACGACACCATCCTCGCCAATATTCTCCTCGGCCGCGCCGACGCCACGCGCTCCGAGGTCGAGCAGGCCGCGCGCGACGCCTTTGCGCACGACTTCATCGTAACACTTTCGCGCGGCTACGACACCATCGTCGGCGAGCGCGGCGCTTCGCTCTCCGGCGGCCAGCGCCAGCGCATCGCCCTCGCGCGCGCCTTCCTCCGCGACGCCCCGTTGCTCATCCTCGACGAAGCGACGAGCGCGCTCGACAGCGACAGCGAAGCGAAGATTCAGCTCGCGCTCAAAAAACTTATGCGCGGAAAAACCGTGCTGATCATCGCCCACCGCTTCTCCACCATCCGCGACGCCACGAAGATCCTCGTCTTCGACCGCGGAGAGATTGTCGCCACCGGCAGCCACGCCGAACTCTACGCGTCGAGCGACCTCTACCGCTCGCTCTACGACCGGCAGCAAAACGCCAACACGTAGCGCGGCGCTTCAGACCGCGGCTCGGCGACGACCGATCGCGAGCTGAAGCACCGCGCTCTTTTCCGATGCCCGCCGCTCCGCACATTCTCGTCATCCGCCGCCGCTACCTCGGCGACATCGTGCTGCTCGGCAGCGTCGTCCGCAACCTCCGCCTCCACTGGCCTGCGGCGCGGATCACGTTCCTCACCGAGGCCGACTACGCCGGCGTCGTGCCACTCAATCCCGAGATCAACGCGGCGCTAACTTTCCCGCGACGCGCGACCGAGTGGCCGGGTTTCGTGCGCACGCTGCGGCGCGGCCGTTTCACGCATGTGCTCGATTTCGACAACACGGAGAAAACCGCGGTCGTCACGCGCCTCACCGGTGCGGCCGTGCGCGCGACGTTCGACCGCGAACTTATTGCGCACCGCTATCCGCGTTTCTACACGCACGCGGCGAAGGTCACGAACGCGTTCTACGACTCGCACCACATCACCGACACCTACCTCGCCCTCCCCGCCGCCCTCGGCGTGCAGATCGTCGCGCACGAAATCCACCTCGTGCCGCGGCCTGGGGATATCGCCGCCGCAGAGAAACTCACCGGCGGCCAAAAATTGAAAATCGAGAATCGAAAATCCAAAATCCTCCTGCATCCCGGCTCGCGCAGCGCGCACCGCATCTGGCCCGCCGAACGCTTCGCCGCCGCCTGCGATCGCCTGCAGGACGAACTCGGTGCGCAGGTATTTCTCACGGCTGGTCCCAGCGAGCAACCGTTGCTCGAGGAGATTCGGCGCCACGCGAAGACCCACCTGATCGTGGTGCCGCCGGCGGCGCATGTCGGCGCGTTCGCCGCGCTCGCCGCCCAATTCGACGTCTTCGTTTGTCACGACAGCGGCCCGATGCACATCGCCGCCGGAGTTGGCACTCCCGTCGTGGCGCTCTTCGGCTCGCAGAACGCCACGATCTGGCGGCCCGTCGGCGAGCGCCACACCGTGCTGCAAACGCCGCTGCCCTGCGCGTGTTTTCCCGCCGGCACGCTGCCGGGCGAGTGCGTGCGCGCGGACTCCTACCGCAGTTTTTGCGTGCGCCAGATTTCCACCGACGAGGTTTTTTCCGCGGTAGCCGAAAAACTCCGCGGCTAGCCGGCGCTCACATCACTTCGCGCGCTGGATCAGTTCCACCTCGTAGCCCTCGGGCGCGTCGATGAAGGCGATCACCGAGCCGCTGCTGGTCGGCGTGGGGCCGTCGCTGAGCTTGTAGCCTTTTTTCTCCAGCTGGCGCGTGAACTCCGCGAGGTTCTCCACCTCAAACGCCAGGTGCATCAGGTCCGGCTGCACCTGCACGCCCGGGCTGTTCGGCAACTGGCAGATCTCGATTTCCTCGTCGCTGTTCGGCGCGGCGAGAAACACGATCTGCGCGCCGCGCGGCGAAATGCTGTGGCGCGCGACCCGGAGCTCGAGTGCCTGCTCGTAGAATTTCACGGTGCGCTCGATGTCGTTTACGCGCATCCGGGTGTGCAGGAGTTTTTTGACCATGCGCGGAGTTTGCAGTCCGCGTCACCAGCCGCAAGCTGCACGACTATCCCCGATGAAGCACCTCGCCGTCCTGCTCCTCCTCCTCGTCTCTTCACTCAACGCCGCCGTCCCAGCTCCAAGCGTTTTCCTGATCGGCGATTCCACGATGGCCAACAAACCGCTCGACCTCCCCGAGCGCGGCTGGGGCATGGCGCTCGGCGAATTTCTGACCGATCCCGCGATGGTGAAGAACCACGCGGTAAACGGCCGCAGCACCAAGAGCTTCATCGACGAGGGTCGCTGGACCGCCGTCGAGGCCGAGCTCGCGCGCAGCGACTTTGTGATCATCCAGTTTGCGCACAACGACGAGAAGAAGGAGGACCCGAAACGCTACGCCGACGCGGCGACGACTTTTCGCGACAACCTCCGCCGCTTCGTCCGCGAGGCGCGCGCCAAGGGCGCCACGCCCATCCTCGCCACCCCCGTCGCACGCCGGAAATTCGATCGCGAGGGCAAGCTCGTCGAAACCCACGGCGCCTACCCCGACGCCGTCCGCATCGTGGCGCAGGAGGAGAACGTCGCGCTCCTCGATCTCACCGCGGCCACGAACAAGTGGTTGCAGTCGGTCGGCGACGAACCATCGAAGAAATTTTTCATGTGGATCGAGCCGGGCAAATTCGAGAAAATTTCCGAGGGCCGGAAAGACGACACGCACTTCGTCGAAGCCGGCGCGCAAAAGGTGGCCGCTCTGGCCGCCGCCCAAATCCGCCAGAAGAAAATCCCGCTGGCCCAGTGGTTGAAGTAAGGCGGACTTCAGTCCACCCCGGCTTGCTGCGTCGCCCCGAAAGGCGGGCTAAAGCCCGCCCTGCCGTTCACTCAAGGTAAAACACCTCGCGCAGATCGCGCGCCACGGGGCTGTGATCCGCATTGCTCGGCATCACATCGCCCATGTGTTTCCACCAGCGCTGACACACCTCGGTTTTCGCGATCGCGGCCCAGCGGGCCTCGTCCTCGATCTCGGCGTAAGCGAAGAGCTGGCGCGTTTCCTCGTGGAGGAAGATCGAGTAGTTATGCACGCCATGAGCTTGGAGCACCGCTTCCAGCTCCGGCCAGATAGGGCGGTGGCGGCGCTCGTAGTCGGCCTCATGGCCGGGATGCACCGCCATGACGAACGCCTTGCGAATCATTGCGGTTTGAGGAGGAAGGACTCCGCTTTCTTGACCGGTTCGGGCGCGACCGGTGCGACCGGATCCGCGTCACGATCGAAGGCCGACGCAATCATGCGGAAGCGATCCTGCTCGGCGGTTTCCTTCGCGATTTTCACGCCGCGCTCCGCGAGCGCCTTGGCCTCGGCGGGAAATCCCCGCTTCGCCGCGAGCAGCGTGACCTGCATGAGCAGCGCGGTGTCGCGGGGAAAATACCTGATGCCCTCGACGAGGACCGAGAGGTGCTCCATCTGCGGGGGCGAGGCCGACAGCGACCACGTCTCCGCGATGAGCGCATAGACATCGGCCAGCGGTGGCGGCTGCTGGCGCGCCGTAAAGAGCGGCGTGAGCACGCTGCTCACCTGATCGGCGTCGAGTTTGATTTCCGTGCCCGCGTGTTTGGCGCGGGCCTCGATCAGCCGGAGGCGCGCGAGTTCGAGGTAGGCGCGGGCGCGCTCCACTTTCGCGGCGGTCGCGGCCTCGAGAAATTTCCGCGCGCGCGCGTCGTTGCCAGAGAGGACTTCGTCGAGCCCGAGCGCGGCGAGGAGGCGCGCGTCGCGCTCGCCGCGGACATAGGGGGCGATGAGCGCGTTGTGCGCATCCGCGCCGTGGCCGCCGAGGCGGAGCACCTCGCCCTTGATGCGGCCCACGTGGGCATCGGGAGCAGCCGCGAGAGCCACGGCGGGCGGCTCGGGCAGCGACTGACCCTTCTTCGCGCGAAACTCGATTTTCTTGCTCGCCGTGAAGTCGATGGAGCCGCGCAACTCGGTCGCGAACTGCCTGTAGGTTTTCTTGAAGCACTCCTTGAACAGCTCTTCCGTCGGCTCCTGATCGGCCAGCTTGTAAACGTAGTTGATGAAGGGTCGCTGGTTTTTCTGGCCGATGCCGTAGAGGCAGTAGTGGACGAACGCGTAGCACTGGGCCGACCAGAATGCCGAGCGCGCGCGAGGCCCCTGCGCGGCCAGCATCTCGCCAAACGGCATGATGGCGCGCTGGTGGAGCATGCGGTTGAAGTCGCCGACCTTCTCTGCGCCGAAGCCGTCGCCGATCTGCGCAAAGGTGATCGTTTTTTTGTCGAACTCGGTCGCGGCGAAAAGCTGCACGAGGCCCTCTTCGAACCACGGCGGCGCCTTGTCGCCGACCTGCCGGCGGATCAGGAAACGAAAATACGCCGCGTAGAACGCGCGATAGGGATCGGCCTCGAGGCGGGTGTCGCCGCCGACCTCGAGTTCGTTGAGCGCAAAGTCGATCACGATGGCGGAGCGCTCGGGTGATTTGAAGAAGAGGCTGTTCGTGCCGTAGCGCTCGTCGTTCAGCTCCGTGGGCAAAAATTCGTCGAAGCCCTTGCCGCGGCCGCCGCAGAGGATCAGCAGCGTCGGCACCGGCGTCTGCCCGCGCAGCAAGCCGGGCATAATCTCGGAGATCACGGTTTGCAGCAGGAGAAAGTCGCGCACGAAGCGCTTGGTCTCGCGCTCGGAGATGCGCGAGAGAATCTCGAAGCCGGGAATCTCGGCGTAGAGCCATTTCTCCGGCGGCGGCAGGAGACGGCTGTCGGTCACCTCGAATTTCGGGAGCTCGATGATGATGCCGCCGGGGGCCGCGGGTTCGACGGCGTGCAGCACACCGACGGTGCACAGCAGCGCCAACGTGCCCACCATTCCTGTCATTCCGAGCGCAGCGAAGAATCCAGCAGGAGCTGCGAAGCCCTCACGCGTTGCGTGTGTCCAAGTGGATTCTTCGCTGCGCTCGGAATGACAAGACATGAGACTGGGTGAGCGATAAAGCGGGTTATTTCTTCTTCGTCACCGGCGCCGCCTTCGCGTCGGACGGCGGCATGGCGCTCGGTTCCGGCGGCGGCGCGGGCGGAAGTGTCGCCTTCAGGTCCTCGAACCGCTTTTTCCCGGCGGGATCGGTGGTGTATTTGATGCCGTGGTCGGCAAGCGCGTGCGCGGCCTGCAGCTCGTTCACGTCTGCGGCGAAATTCGCCGCGACATAGATCAGCTTCATCCGCGTGGGGAAAAGCTGCGCTCCGTCGATCAGCACCATCACGTCGTCACGCTTCGGCTTGGCCTCGCTGCGCATCCACGTATCGGCCACGAGGTCGTAAAGCGCCGGCATATGCGGCGGGCTGCGGCGCACGGCGAGCAGCGGCTCGAGGATCGCGGTGGTTTGCGCCGCGGAAAGCGCGCCGCCGGAGCCCGCGGGCTTGGCGTTGGCGTCGGCGTAGCGCAGGCGCGCGAGTTCAAGCCCGGCGTCGGGGCGCTTGGTCTTCGCGTTGAAGGCGGCCTCGAGAAATTTCCGCGCGCGCTCCGGCTCCTCATGCGTGCGATCATAGAGGCCGAGGGCGGCGAGGAGATCGGCTTCGCGTTCGCCCCGCTGGTAGGGCGCGATCAATTCGGCGCGCGCGAGCTTGTCGTGGCCGGCGAGCACGAGGGTCTCGCCCTTGATGCGGCCGATCTCGGATTGCGTGGCGTCGCGCAGCTCGAGCGGCTTCGGCGGGATGACGAGGTCTTCTTTGCCGGTGGCCTTGAAAATTTTCGCCTCATAGACGGTAAAGTCACAGTAGCTGCGAATTTCCATGAGCATGTCTTTGTAGCTCATTTCCTTGAAGGTGCCGTTCTTGTTCGGGAAGCGAAAGCACTCCTTGAACATCGCCTCCGTCACCGGCTCGCGTGCCGAGCGCTGGAGGAAAGTCATGAACTGCTTCTGGTATTTCCCCTTGTAGCCGTAGAGGCAGAGGTGGACGAACGCATAGGCCTGCTTGCCCCAGCGGTTGTTGCCGAGGGTGTTGGTCGCCTCGGGGGAATCGTGCGTGACGTCGAAAAATTTTTGCAGCGGCAACAGCGCGCGGCGGCGGAGCGCGGCGGGGAAATCGCGGTCCTCGGCCGGCGCGCCGGCGAGCGTGGCCGCGTCGCCATCCGCGCCGCCGCCCGCGGCGGCGTTGGCCTCGTTCATCTGCGCGATCAAGCCGGCGGCGGCGGAGATCGTGTTGGGATCCTCGAGCTTCGCGAACTCGATGTAGCGCTTGTCGACCTGCATCCGCATGATGATTTGCGAGAGGCCCTCCTCGAACCAAGCGGGCAGGCGGGGCTCGTTTCCACTGAGGAGATAGCGGACGTATTCGCGGTAGAGCTGCTTGTCGTGCTCGACGGAGATCGTGGTGTTGTCGGTGCCGGCGTCGGTGTTGCCGAGGTCGAGGACGTTGAGCGTCGTCGACTCAAGGTCGATCACGATGGCGGTCTGAGTGGCCTTTTTCAGGAAGAGGCTGGCGAACGCGGTGTCAGCCGAGACTTTTCCCGTGGGGATGAACTTGTCGAACTTCGCGCCCTTGCCGCAGATGATGAGCGCGGTGGGTTGCGAAATGCGCTGTGGCATCGGCCAGATGAGGCTGAGCGCCTGGCGAAACATGTCGAAATCGCGCAGCAGCCGCTGCGTGCCCTTGGCCGAGGCGTTGCTCAAAACCTCGAAACCGGGCATCGTGCCGTAGCGCCACGACTCGGGTTGCGGCAGCTCGCGGCTGTCCGTCACGACGAACTTCGGCAGTTCGATGATGATGCCGTCGCCCGCGGGTTTTTCCTGCGCTGAGAGCGCGAGGCCGGAAAAGGCTAACACGAGGGCGACTGACGCGACGGCCGGTTTCATGATGCCATGAGACGAGCGCCCGCGACCAAAGTTGCCGAGACTAAAAATCCCCCGGCAAGGCGTGCGCCAAGCTGTAGGCGGGGTGCCCTCACCCCGCGGGCTGCGGGGTGCGCACGCTCCCGAGCGGGGCGAGGGCACCCCGCCTACAGCAATGCACGATCACCCCGCCGCCGACTTCAGCACGAAAAGGAACAACCCCACGATGGCGGTCGAGAGCGCGCAACACACCACGAACCCAACGGTGTCCACGCGGTCCCAACGGCAGAATTCCCACGCCGAGCGCGGAAACAGCTTCGTGGCGTCGAAGCGCGCCGGGTTGCGCTGCGTCTCCGCGAGCGCCGCCGCCTCAAGTTCCGGCGTGTCGCCCACCGGCGTCTTCATCCGCCCGTAAAACTGCGCCACCCGCGCCGGATCGGACGAGCGCGTGAGCAGGCTCGCGATGATGAGGACGGCGAACGGAAACAAACCGTCGAAGAAAAATTGGAGCGTGACGCGCTGGGTCTTCGACCGCGCGGCGACATCGACACCCGCCTTGCCGAGCAGCCAGCACTCGACGTTGAAACGGTTCAAACCTCCCGCCGCCACCAACGGGCTCGCCGGATCATCGGGGCGCACGCGGACGACCTTGCTGAAATACACCGGCACCGGCGAGCCGCCGGGCGCCGCGCTCATTTGCGTGAGTTCGGCGTTGGCGCGCAGCGCCGGCACTTGCGACGCCGTCCACGGCACGACCAACACGACGAGCGACGTGAGCACGACACAGCACCACACCGCCGGCGCGGTGAGCCGCCGCCAGAAAAACGTCAGCAACACCGCCGCGCCAAACGGGAGGTTCACCGTGAGCACGAGATTCACGATCGAGAAGAAGTCGCGCATCAGCCACGCCGAGACCGTCCCGAGCACGAGCACCGCGACGATGGTGCAACGCGCGTAGAAGACACCCTGCGCCTGCGAGATGTCCGGCCAGATCTGGCGATAGACGTTGCGCACAAACAGCGATGAGATCGCGAGCGCCTTGGCCGCGAGCGTGGACATCGTGCCCGCCAGCACCCCCGCGAGCATCAACCCGATCAGACCGGGCCCGAGCAACTGATTCGACATCGCGCCCCAAACCGCATCCGGGTCCGAGAGCCCGCCCGGAGTGAACAACGCCACCGCGATCAGCCCCGCGACCGACCACATGATGATCATGAGCCGCTTCAGGTAGGTGCCCGAGACGCCCGTGCGCGCGGCAAACTCGTTTTTCGCCGAACCGCAGATGCCCATATTGTGGCTGAGCCCGGCGTTTTGGACGATGCTCACGAGCAGAATCGCGCAGAGCCCGACCACGGAAAATTGCTCCGACCCGCCCGCCCCGAAGAG
>JANXSC010000582.1 GCA_025352845.1 Opitutaceae bacterium | reverse complement strand
GCGGTGTTGCGCGGCACGGTGAGGGCGAAATCCGCGCCGCTCTTCCCGCCCCAGCCGTCGGCCGTGGCGTCGAGCACGGCGAGGTTGTCTTTTTCCGTGAGCGAGAAACTCGACGTGGCGCTGATGACGCGCAGGCCGTCCTTGCGCGGAGTCTGGGCGGCGGGCTTGGCCTCGGACTTGACGGTGACCTCGGTGGTGTCGGTGCCCTGAATGCGCAGATCGCCGCGGGCGAGGCGGATTTCGAGCCGGCCGGGCTTGGCGGGATCGGAGAACTTGATGGTGCTGACGGTGGGCTCGGCGCGGAGCGATGCGAGGAGCGCACCGGCGGCGAGAGTGGAAAGGATGAGGCGGATGGATTTCATGATGATTACGGGCGGCAGGAATTTTTTTTGGGCGGAATCTGCTTGGTCGTGGTTTCAGTCGGGTCGGTTGTGGAAAGGGATCAAAACTGCGCGAGGGCGAGCAGGGCGGCGTCGCGCACGCTGCGGTCGGTGCGCTCGTTTTGGGAAATCTGCTCGAGCACGGGCGCGGCGGCGCGGTCGCGGCCGGCCGCGACAAAATCGATCAGCTCCAGTTGCACGAGCGGGTTTTGCTCGCGCGGCAGCGCGGCCCGCACGCCCGCGCGCACGAGGGCGCGATCCGAATGCGCCGTGAGCGCCTCGAGCGCACGAAGGCGGATGTTGACGCTCGGATCGAAGGCGAGGGCGCTGATCAAATCGTCGAGAATCTTGTCGCTTGGGTGCGCCGCCTGGGCCGAGACGAGCACGCCGCGGAGGCGGTCGTTGGCGGGGCCCTGCTGCTGTTGGAGGAGCGAGATGCCGACGAGCTGGCCCATCTTGTTTACCTGATCCCTGAGCTGCTTGAGTTCGGCGCGCGTGGCGGTGTCTTTGGCGACTTGCACGGGTGCCGCCTGCCGGCCGGTGAAAAAACCGAGGGCGAGGAGGGCGCAGGCCCCGAGTGGTGCGAAGATGAAGCGCCAGCGCGAAGCACGGGCGATCGCCGTCGGGTTGGGCGCGGCGACGGCAACCGGCGGCGGCGCGAGCTTTTCCGCGTCGAGGATCGCGTAAAAATTTTCCCGCAGGCGCGGCGATGGTTTCGGGGTGGGCATGGTGTCGAGCGCGGTGGCGGTTTGATGGAGCGCGGCCAGTTCGCGCTGGCAGTCGGCGCAGCCGGCGAGGTGCGCGCGGGCCTCGTTGGCTGTGGCGGACGGGCTGCGCTCGTCGAGCAGGTCGGGGAAGGCGTCGCGGGTGCGTTGGCAGTTCATGTGAGCGGTTCCTTTTGCAGTCGCAGATAGATTTCGCGCAGCTCGCGCAGGGCGCGGTGGGCGCGGACCTTGGCGGCGCCGACGGAGCATTCGAGGATGCCCGAGATTTCGGCGAACGAGAGTTCCTGAAAGCGCGAGAGGAGCAGCACCTCGCGGTCGTCGCGATCGAGGCGCGCGAGGGCGTTGCGGAGGAGCGCGTGGTCGTCACTCGCGGTGGCGCGGTGCGCGGCGTGTGGTGTGTCGTCGGCGTGCTCCTGCAAATCCGCCGGGTCGGTCGCGTGCGGCGCGGCGTTGCTTTTGCGAAAATGATCCGCGGCGCAGCGGCGCGCGAGGTGATACATCCAGGCAGTGAAGCTGCCGTCGTCGCGGTAAGTGTGCCGGTATTTCAGCATGCGTTGAAACACCGTCTGCGCCACATCCTCGGCGGCCTCGCGGTGGCCGGTGAGTTTCACGAGAAACCCGAAGAGCGGGCCGTGATGGCGCTCGAAGAGTTCGCCCAGCGCATCGAGCTCGCCGCCGCGCACGGCAAGCATCAAGGCATGGTCGGAACGCTGTTCGATCTTCGGGTCCACGGTGGCTGAAACGCAGGAGCGGTTAACCACAGTGGGGCGCGGAGGGACATGAATTTCGTCGAGGGCGGTAAACACGGCAGCGGGACATGGTTGATGTTGCCGGGAAGAACCGTCCGCGGGGGGAAAGGTTACGGGAAATCTTCCCGCCCGGGGTGGGGTAGGTGGAGGGTCGGGCGCGTTTCCATTTGCGGAGCGCGCGGCCGGGCCTTAGCTCCTCACGGCAAACCACCCATGCTCAAAGCCGTCGTCAAAACCAGCGTGTTCCTCGCGATCCTTTTCGTGATGCTCTATGTGGGCATGAACAACACCCACGAGATCGATTTCCGGTTCCCCATCGCGGGCATCACGGAGAAAAAACCGATCCACACCACCGCCGGCCTGATCTACTTCGCGATCTTTGCGGTGGGCCTGCTGGCCGGCACGGTGCTGGCGGTCGGTGGTGGCAAGGGCGGCGCGAAAAAAGGCGGCGGCAAGGACAAGTAACCGCGCGCCATGCCGCCCGCGGACGAGGTCACGGCACCAACGGCCGGTTTCATGCGACCGGGCAGCGTGCGCGGGCACGCGGGTTTTTTCCACGTTGGGCAGGATGCCAACGGCCGCTGGTGGCTGGCCGATCCGGCGGGCGCGCCGTTTTTTTTGCGGGGCGTGCACGGCGTGAGAGTGGCGGAAGCGAGCGGCGACGGCTCGTTGCCGCCCGATTCCCTGGCGCGGCTGCGCGGCTGGGGCTTCAACACGATTGGAATCGGTGGCAAAGACGCGACGGGCGGCGACGACGGCTGGCCGTTTGTGGCGGCGGTGGAATTTGCCGAGGCCGGTCGGATCATCACGGGCAGCCGTCTGCGCCTGCCCGATGTCTTCGACCCGGAGTGGCCGAGGCTTGCCGCGGAACGCGCCCTCGAAATCTGCGCGCCACAAAAAGATCGCCGCGAACTGATCGGTTGGGTGAGCGATGATCGTCTCGCTTGGGGACTCCCCATGGGGGCGGGGCGTCCGTCTCTGCTGCAGGTTTGCCTGAGCCTCGAGCCGAATTTTCCGGCGTATCACGCGGCGTGGGAATTTGCGCTGGCGCTCCACGGCGGCCGGCTCGACGCGTTGGCGCGCGCGTGGGAAACGCCGTTTGCGAACAAGGAAGTCGTGCGCGAGCTGACGCGCGTCGAGCGCGGACTGCGCACGCGCGGCTACCTGCGCGACGACGCACGCTGGGCGCGGGAATTCGCCCGGCGTTATTTTACCACGACGGCACCCGCCATCCGCGCCGCCGATCCGAATCACCTCGTGCTGGGCTGCCGCTTTCACCGTGCAGTCGGCGCAACCGTGCTCGGCGCGTGCGTCTATCCCGCGGTCGATGTGGCGATGCCGCACTGGGCGGAGCTGCCGGCCCCCGGTGTGGCGCCGGCGCATCCCGTGCTGGCCGGCGAAGTGAACTGGGTGAGCGAGGAGTTTTTTCGCCCGCAATCCGGTGCGCGCGCGAGCCGCCTCACCACGGTCGAACGCATGCTGCGCCGCGCGCGCCTCGCCCTCGATCGCGTCGCGCGGCACCCGGCTGTCGTCGGCTACGCCTGGTCGCGCTGGGAAGATGAGCCCGGGGAACGCGCGCCGTTTGGCGGCGGGCTCGTGCACCTCGATGGATCCGACGCGCCTGAACACACGGAACTGCTCACGACCTTCAATGCCCGCGCCGCCACCCTGCGGCCGGCGTCAGGCTGACGTCGTCGTCGGTTTTGGCAGGAGTTTAGCGACCACCACGAGCAACACGATCACGACGAGCGCGAGCACGCCCCAAAACAGCACGCCGCCGCTCGTGCCGGCCAGCGCGGTCTTGGCCCAGCCGTCGGGCCGCGATTTCTCCTCGGGCCCGAGGGTGGCGACGATCTTTTGCGCGGCAAGGATTTGCCCGGCCACGAGCGCGAGATCGTAGCGCGGTGACGCGGCCTGCGTGTTGCCATAGTAGAGTGCGACCGGTGCGGCATCGGTCTTGAAGAGCAGGCGCGCGATCCCGTGCGTGGCGGTCGCGCTGCCGAGCGCGATGGGCGGATTGTCGCCGTTGTCGGTTTCCACGAGTAGCGCGGCGGTGGTCGGCGGAGTGTTGAACGAAAGTGTGAGCGGCTTCGCCTCGCCCGGCGTGTGACTCCATTCGGCGTTCGCCAGCGTGCGGTCGTGGCGGTTGCCGCGGTCGTCGGTTATGGTTTCGGATACGCGCACATGGCGTTGAAACAGCGCCATCGGTGACGCGAGTGTGAGCCGCGTGAGCGGGAGCCCGGCCTGCGGCAGCGTGATCTCCCAGCGGCTCGCGCGCGGGCGTTGCGGGTCGTTGGCGGGCTTAAGTGTGAGATCGAGCGAACGCGAGAGCGCGGGCCGTTCGAGCAGGTAGGGCACCTGCGCGCCGTCGCGCACGAGCCGCAAATCGCCGAAGGCCGATTGCGCGCGCACGAGCACGTCGAGATCGAGTTCGAGTTGTTGCACGCCGGCGGTCGTGACTTGGACGGCTTTGCGAAAACGCCACGGCGCGGGATCGATCGCGGCGCCGAGGAGCGTCGTGCCGGGCAGGGTTTCGGGCGGGCGGTAGCCGGGATTGGGTGTGAGTGGACCGGGCGTGAGCGCGGTGGTCAGCACGTCGGCACCCGGACGCAGCGTAGAGACATCGTAGCGCGGCGGGTTCACTCGTTCGTGACCGGTGAGGATCGTGTAGGCACCGGCGGTGGCGGCGTCGAAGTGGCAGCGCATTTCGTGGCGGGTCGCGCGCACCTCCGTGATTGCGAGCGGCGGGCTGTCACCGTTCGCGATATGCACGATCAATTCCCGCGAGGGTGACGCAAAACCGAGTGCGACGCGGGAGTGCTGCGCGCGCCCATCGCCGTCGAACGCGACCTGATAAATCGTTCCGCTGGCGACGGTGCGCTCGACCGCGTTGCCTTCGCCAAGTTCGCGGACTCCCACGGTGACGCGCCGCGTGTAGAGGCGCTCGGGTGTGAAAAACTCCAGTGCATCGAGCGGCACGTGAGCGGTGTCCAGATTGAGCGTGAGCACCGTTTCTCCGGTGAACTCGTCGCGCTGCGCAATGCGCACGCCGAGCGGCAACATGACGGGCGGAGTGGCCGCGCGTGGCAGCGCGGTCGCTCCGGTAAACGGCACCGGTCGCGAGCGTGAGTCATCAAGCATGATGCGGACAAACGCCGCGCCGGCGCGCACCGTGAGCTGCTCGGCGCCGAATTGCCGGAACAGCGGCACGCCATCCGCGGCGAGCCGCCACGTGTCGCCGTCGGTGGAGGTTTCGATGCGGGCACGCTTGAGAAAATCGGGCGCGGGCGTTTCGAGCGTGAGGGCGGAGGCGGTAGCGTCATCGGTCTCGATGAGGATTTCGGTCGTCGTCGCGGTGAGCGAGGTGCGAAACGATTTCGCGCGCGATCGCCGCGCCACCGGTGGCGTCAGTTGGGTCAGCCCGAAGGCCAACTCGCGCCCCGCCGGATCCAGCAGGCGGAGATCGCCGTGGTCGGGGCGCGCGGCGTCGAGGGTCTCGGGTGGAACCGCGAAGGTCACGATCCCCGGCGCATCGACGCGCAGCGTCTGGCGGTTTTTCCATTCGCCGGGTTCGAGCGCGTGCAGCGGTGCGGGCGCGAGCGCCGCCACGAACCACGCGCACGCAAGCGCCGCCACGCTGGCGCGGCGATCAAGGTTGATCGGAAGATTTTTTATCATGGCCGGGCAGAAAACGCTGGTAGGCGAACGAGGCGAGGATCGCGATGACGGCGACGGCGAGGAGCGCGCCGATGCGGTAGAGTGCCTCGAGGTGCGCGAGGTCGTGGAAGAAGAGTTTTAGCAGCGCCACGCCGAGGAGCGCGAGCGCGGCATGACGGCCGGCGCGGATTTTCTTCGCGAAGCTCACGAGCAAGAGTCCGAGCGCGAAGAGCGCCCACGCGATGGTGTAGGTCATGTCGCGCGCGAAGTTGCCGGAGAATTCAAACGTGAGCGTGCGGGTGCCGGGCGCGCCGAAGAAATCGGCGATCTCGAGGTTGAGGAGGAGGAACGTGAGCACGGTGCCGAGCGTGGCGAGGAGCGCGGGGGCGTTGATGCCGAGCGTGCGGTCGCGCGGCGGGGCGAGCAGCCGCGCCCCGGCGAAAAGGCACGCGGCGACGATTCCATAGGTGTAGAGATACCAGTTGAAGATCGCGGCGCCGCGCGGGTGGTAGCCGAGCACCTCGGTGTTGAGCGCGAGCCGCGCAAACGCCGCGGCGAGCAGCACCACGCCGGTCGCCCGCAGCGCCGGGTGCGGCACGCGATGGAAGAGCCAGAGCAAGGCCGCGCCCTCCAGCGCCCAGCCCACCGTGATCCACTGGCGCTCGAATTGAATCGGGAAAATCAGCGTGACGAAAAACAACGCCACGCCAGCGAACCACGCGAGCTGGTTGAGGCGCGCGTGCTCGTCGGCCGTCCGTCCGCGCAGAATCGCGATGAGGCTCACGAGCGGCGGCAGCGCAAATAGCGCGGGCAGCACGCCCATGAAGTCGTTCGGCTGCCAGCGTTCGATCAGTTGATAGACGAGGGGAAACTGCACCACGCCCGCGAGCGCGGCGACCGCCCACGGTCCGGTGAGCGCCGCGAAGCGCGAGCGAAACAGAAACGGAAAGAGCGCGAACACCGCGTAGAAACCCACAAACCAACCGAGCGCGAGCGCCGGTTCGGCGTTAAGCAGGTGCCGGGCGCGCCACGCGTATTCCAGCGCGGCCACGCCGGCGAGCGCGCACGCCGGCAGCCACGCGATCGCGAGCAGGCGCGTGAGGCCGAGCGTCAGCACGATGAGCAGCAGCGCGAGGCCGAAGACCGGCGAGGGATTTGCGAGTGGCAGGCGCTGCGTCATCATCACGAGCAGCAAAAACGGCAGCAGCGCGGAAAACGCCGGAATCTGCGCGCGGGCATCGCCGAAGATCGCGGTGGTTTTTTCCATACCGACGGCGAGCCGCGAGCCGAGCCGGCGCGAGAGAAACATGCCCGCCGCAAAAAAGATTACCGCGAATCCGCCGACGACGAACAGGAATTCTGTGGAGGCACCCGCGGTGACCGTGCCGCGGAAAATCCACAGCCCGGTGGCGCCGAGCGTGAGCACGAGCACAATCGCGACGCCGACCAGCGAGGCCGTGACCAACGCGAGCCCGATGGCGATCAGGTCGATGAGCAGCACGCACGGCCAGAATGCGAGCGAGACACCGTCGAGTTTCAGGAGAGGCCCGACCATGAGAAGCAGCGCGAGCGGGGGAAATAACTGGCTCCAGAATGTCGGCGCTGCGCCCGGTTTGTGACGTTCCAACACCAAGGGAAACGCCGTGTGTAGCACCGCGTGCAGCAGGTAAAACGTAAGCGCCCACGGCAGTAGAGTCGCGGTGAGGTGAGCGTCAGTCCACGCGGCGAGCAGGGCGAAAACCGCGAGGCCGGCCCCGAGATGGAGCTTGGGCAGTTCCTCATCGCACCACGCGAGCGCCAGCAGACAGAGATCGGCGGCGAAGATGAAGGCGAAGAGCAGGCCGGGTTGGGCGGACACCGAACCGTAGCCGAGGAAGCGGGTGGCGAAGAGCAACGCCACTACGGGAAACGCCACCGCGCAAACGCGAAACGCGAGCGGGACGCACGGCGCGTTGGCAGTCGTAGCACGGTCAGCCTGACCGTGCATGCCCGGAGTCGCGGTCAGGCTGACCGCGCTACGGCCCAGCCGCCGCGCGACGAAATACGCCGCGAGAAACAGCGCGCAGAACGCGAGGCACACGACCATCGCGGTCGGGGCCTTCGCGGCGGTGAGAAATTTTTCCGCCCACGCGAGTTGCATGAAAATCGTGCCGCCCGCGCCGAGCGGCAGCAGAAAATTCCAGCGCCGGTGCAGCGCCACCGCGATCAGGCCGACGTCAAGCAGCGCGAGGTAGCCGAAGAGGTCGCCCGGATTGTCCACGCCGGTCGAGAGCAGGATCGGCGTGAGGAAACCGCCGAGGATGCCGAGCACCGCGATCACGCGCGCCTCGAGCCGCACCGCGAGCAGGAAGGCGGTGGCGGTGATCAGCGACATCAGGAGAAACGTCGGCACGAGCCCGAAGAACGGGAAGTGGTAGTGCGCGTTGCACGCGAAGGTGACGCCGTAGAGCGAGACGATGCCCGTCGCGATGAGCGTCTGCGCCGTGACATCGTAGCGCTCGCGCGGGATTTTCAGCCCGCCCACGACGAGCCCGAGGGCGAAGAGATAACCGATCGCGACGCGGACCTCGGGCGGGATCAGGTTGTGCTCGAATGAGTATTTGACGAAGAACGCCGCGGCGAGAAACCCCGCGAGCCCGCCGAGCCACGCGAAGAGTTTCGCCCCCATGAACTGCTCCCAGTTGATCGCCGGGCGGGTCGGTGGCAGCGGCTGGGGTGTCGGAGACGGTTCCGATTTTGTTTCCAGTTCCGCTGGGACGAACGGCGGTGGAGTGTTGGGGAGCGGCGGTGGGGAGCGGGGCAGGTCTGAGACCTGCCCTACTTCAGGCGGCAGGGGTGTTGCGGCCACTGGAGGCGCGATGATCGCGGGAGGAAGCGGAACTGGAATCGGCGGTGGGGACACCGGGGGTGGCATCGCCGGCAGTGCGGCGAATGGGGCAACGCGCGCCGTGTCCGTGTGACGTTGATCGCGCTCAATATGCAACTCGCGTTCAAGGTCGGCGAGCTTCGAGGCGAGCGCGTCGTTTTCCCGGCCCAGCGCGATAATCCGCACGACAGCCCAGATCGGAAACACCACCAACACCAGCACGAGAAGCAAAATGATCAGTGGGACCATGGTTGAGCGGTGCTCAGGGTCATGATGCCATCGGCCTCACGGCCAAGGCAAGCGCGGCGCATTGCCGCGGTAGCGACTACTTGAGCACGAGGGATGCGTCGCTGAGCGTCAGCACATCGGTTTTGCCGTCGGGACGTTCGATCATCAGCGTGTCTGGACTCTTGAGCGAGGCGTGCGCGGTGCGCGATTGCGCACCGCGCTCGGGCCAGAGCACCGCGTAAACGGTGAAATCGCCCGCGGCCGTGGCCGATTCCGCAGTCAGGTGCGCCTGATCGTGCCACGCGCCCGTGATGAAGGGATCGGAGGCGTTGGGCTTGGCGTATTTCGGATCGATGGGCACGAGGAATTTGTCGGTCACGCTCGCGCGCCACTCGGTGCCGGGGGAGATGATTTGCGCGGTGAGGGTGGCTTTGCCGGCGAGGCCGAGGATGGTGGCGGTGGCGTGTGCGTTGTCCCACGCGAGATGCTTTTCGGCGTGGAGGAGCCACGAGAGTTTCGCGGGCGTGGCGAGTTCGACGCGGTCGCGGAGGACGACGTAGCGCGAATCGATAAACACGAGATCGCGGGTCACGCGGCGGACGTTGCCTTTATCTTTTTGGGCGGCGGCGTAGGCGACGGTGGCGTCACCGGTTGTCCAGACGTAGTGCGGGTGTTCCTCGTAGCGCGTGATCGTGCCGGTGGATTTTTTCGATTTTGGGAGCTGGCCGACGCCGTCGAGCAGCAGGAGGTTTTTCGATTTCGTCTGGCGCGTCCACTGATCGTGATGCGGGGAGTTGTGGAATTCGCGGTAGGCGGAGTTGATGGCGAGGCTCTCGCCATAGGCGTTCAGGATGAAAGCATTTTGATCGGCGTGGCTGTGGCTGAGCGAGCCATAGGGCGACGCCTTGAACGTGACGTGGATGTCGTTGTCGGGGCGGCCGAGCGCGCTGTGCAGCGAAACCCAGCCGACGTCGCGGAAGAATTTTTGGTTGGGCAACTCCGTGAGCGCACGCGCGGGCGGGAGTGGGAGGTCGCGCGCGATGAAATTGCGGATGAGGAATTCGGCGGCGGTGGGATAGCCACGGTCGAGATCGGTGAGGCCCTTGTTGAGTGGCGACGGACGGGTGTCGGTGCAGAGCGCGGCGTAGCTGCGGAAGAAACCGTTTTGCTGCACGCGCGCGAGGTGCTCGAAGTAGTCGGCGGTGGCGGGTTCGAGGTTGAAGTGGCCGGCGTTGGCGGCGTCGCCAAACGTCGTGGTGCGGTAGGGCTGCACGTTGTAGAGGCAGAAGTAGGGCGAGTTTTTCCAGAACGCGGAGGCGTAGGCGATCGGATCGCCGAGCGAGAGAAGCGTGTCTTGAAACGCGGCGTGCTCGATCGTGCCGCGCCAGTAGGCGGAGCCCTCGGCCCAGCCGCCATCGTCGCCGCCCCACGGTGAAAATTGATCGCGGTAAAATTTGTAGACGTAGGCCCACCATTCGCGCGCCTCGGGGAGATCGTCCCAGAGCGCGAGGCCGGCGAGGCCCGTCATCGGCATGAAACGGATCGGGTGCGACGACAGATCGGATTGCGCGGAGTTACGGACGACGTGGGCGATGTCGCCCTGCTTCTCGATCCACGCGGCGGAGCGGCGGCCGCGTTCACGGAAATGGTCGAGGACGATTTTTTTCTCGGCGGATGTGAGCCGCGCGCGGAGCTGGTCGTAAACGAGCGGGAGTTTGCGCCAGAGGCGGAAGTGGCCTTCGTCGTTGTAGGTGATGTCGGTCGCGCCGACGACAGCGCCGGATTTCCAATCTGGATCGAAATGCCACGCGCAGGCGGCGAGGAGAAACGCCTTGGCCTTCGCGAAATATTTTTCCTCGCCGGTGACGACCCAGCAAAGCGCGGCGGCCTCGGCGACGCCGGTGACGATACCACAGGCATCCTGCACGTCGCGCCACTTGTCGGCTTTGGCAGAATCGCGTTTCGAGGGCGACGGATCGCCGTAGGTGATCGGCTCGGCGGGGAACGGGAGCGCGAGGTATTTGGCGTCAAGATCGGCGCGGAGTTTGGCGAACGGTTTCGCGCCGGGGCCGGTGGTGCAGTAGGCGCGGAACGCGTCGAGCTGGCTGGCGCGGACGAGCGTGCGGGGCGCGGTGGCGGGGACGATGGCCGCGGGATCGGTGGCAGAAAAAACCACAGAAGGAATAGCCACAAAAAACACAAAAAGGCGCGAAAAACGGAGAGAGGATTTCATGACTTGGGGTAGCGCGGTGCTTCAGCCCGCGGGTTGGGTGGATGGAGTTTTCGTTTCGGTCGCGGGCCAAGGCGTCGCGTTACTTTAGGAAGATCGATCATAGACCTCGGGCGTGATGACTGCTTCGAGCGGGCGGCCCTCGGCATAGGCGCGGAGATTTTTTAGGGCGAACGCACCGGCGTCCGGGTAGCGATCAATGGTCGGGCCGGCGGTGTGGGGCGTGAGGCTGACGTGCGGGAGGGCGCGAAAGCCGCTGTCGGCGGGCAGCGGCTCCAAGGCGAACACGTCGAGTCCGACGCTGATTTTCCCCTCGCGCGCGATGCGTAGGAGCGCGGCCTCGTCCACGACGGCGCCGCGGCCGACGTTGACGAACACGCCGCCGGGCCGGATGAGGCGCAGGATTTTCTCCGTCACGATTCCGGTCGTGGCGGGAATGAGCGGCGCGAGTTCGACGAGGATTTCGTTTTCCGCAAACAGCGCTTCGAGCGAGGCGGCGCGCGAGACGCCGTGGGCGCGCGCGAGCCCGGGTGTGAGATCGGGGGCGAAGGCGGCGACGGCACACGACCATGGGCGCAACAGCGCCACGAGTTCGCGCGCGACGGGCCCAAAACCGTGGAGACCCACCGTGCGCCCGAACAGCGAGCGCGAATCGTGGAAGCCGGTTTTCCACGCCGCCACGCCAGGCTGGTGCATCGCGACGGCCCAGTGCGAGGCCCGGCGCAGGCAGGCGAGCACGTGAAACATCGCGCCCTCGGCCACGGTGCGGCTGATCGACGCCCCCCAATTGGTGACGAGCAGGCCGCGCTCGAGGTGCGCGCGGGTGACGACCCGCTTCACGGAGCCGGTGACGTTGCACACGTAGCGCAGCCGCGGTGGCAACGCCGCCGGCAGCTCGGGCGACTTCCACGCGCTGAGCAACACGTCGGGATCGGCGGCGGAGAGCGCACGCTCAAATTCCCCCGGCGCGAGCGCCGTCGGGTCGAGCAGGCGATACTCGACTGCGAGCCCGCGGATCCCCGCGAGCAGGGGAGGGGGGAAAAACTCCGCCGCCTCAGAAGGGGTGAGGACTGTGAGCAAGGAGGCAAGGCGTGGCATGGATGAAAAAGAAAAAGTGAACGGCGAAAATTCAGGGTGCAGGCGGCAGGCACTCGAGGATCTCGGCACCGCCGAGGCCCGGCGTGAAGCGCACGGGGCCGAGGCCGGCGGGGAGAAAAAATTTGTCGTAGGTCCGGAGGTGGTGAACGTCGCCGCCCACTTCGACGGTCACGGTGCCGCTCGTGACGATGGCGATGACGGCGGTGTCCTCGTGCTTGGTCACCGCGGTATCGAGCGCGGACTTGAGCACGCGGAAGCAATCCGTCTGGTTGCGCCCGATCAGTTCGTCCTGGTGCGAACTCGGGCCGAGCGCACGCAATCGCCGCGGCGTGCAGCGGACACGCGTCGCGAGATCGCCGGCGGTGAGCGCGGTGAGGTTGAAAACATCGAGGCAGAAATCGAGACCGCGGCCCATGAAGCGCGACGCCGCGGGCAGCACGTAGCCCGCGCGCTCGAACTCGAAGCGCACCACGAGATCGCTGGGCTCCTGAATCTCGACCATGAAGACGCCGGCCCCGAGCGCGTGCGGCGTGCCGCCGGGGATGATAAAGGTGTCGCCGGGCCGCACCGGAATCTTGTCGAAGCACGCCTCGATGGCCGCGAGATTTTGCGTGACGATCCACTCGCGGAGTTGGGCGGGCGTCGGTGGGCGCTGAAAGCCGACGTAGATGTAGCCGATCGGTTCGGGTGTTGGCTGTAGGGCGGGGTCTCCTGACCCCGCCGTTCCGGGAGTGGGGGCGTGCGACGGGCCTGCGGCGGGGTCGGGAGACCCCACCCTACAACTGAGCACGTAGTAGGCTTCGGTCTTGCCGCTCGGCGCGCCGAGCATGCGCTGGGCGAAGTCGCGGGTGGGGTGAACTTGGAAATGGAGCCGCGTGCCGCTGTCCAAAAACTTCACGAGGAGCTGTGGTTGCGCGCCGAATTTTTTCACGTGCGTGGCGCCGAGAAAATATTCCGGATCGCTGGCGAGCAGCGCGGCGAAATCGTGCAGTGACGGATCGTGGCCGACGCGCACCGGGGAAATCCCCGGTGCGGTTGAAAGTTGAAGGTTGAAAGTTGAAGGAGAGGAGCCGGCGGGCGCGGCGTAGGGCGGCGTGTCCGGGGGATTCTTCGCGACGGTCGTGGACGCGATCCAGTCCTCGGCGAAATGCGTGTCGGCGGGCGCGGGCGCGCCGGCGAGGGCGTCGAGCGTGCGGCCGCCGGGGTAGGTGCGCCACACGCGGTTCGGCGGGAGGAGGATGAGTTTGTTACGGTGAGTCGGCATCGGTAGAGTGGGCTTCAGCCCGCCTTTTGCTTGTGGCGTGTTCGGATGGCGGGCTGAAGTCCGCCCTACTTTTCAGAAGGTGAGATCGTAGGTGGCGGAGAACCCGAGGCGGTCGCCCTGGCCGCTGGAGCCGTAAGTGTAGCGGCGGTCGAAAATGTTGCCGAAGTTCACCTGTATTTTATGCACGACGCGCTCGCGCCGCCAGCGGTAGCCGGCGCCGAGATCGACGATACGGTAGGCGGCGTTGCGCACGGACTCGCGGCCGTCGTCGACGCGCACGCTGCCGACCGTGACGAGCGCGCCGCGGGCAAGGTTGGGAAACGGCAGCAGGCCGTTGGGCATCGGATTGTTCACGATCGGGTTGGCGGCGGAGGCGGCGAGATTGCGGCCGGTGGAGGGATTCGGTAGCGATGGGCCGTTGTAGCGAAAGCCCGCGGTGAAGTAGGCGCCCTTGAGCGCGCCGCGCTTCACATCGTATTTCGCGCCGAGGCCGACGGTGTTGCGTGGCGTGCGCCGGGTGGGTGAACCGATGAGATGGCGCGCGCCCTCGAAGCTCACAACGCGGGCCTTGGTGTGGCCGTAACCGCCAAACAATTGGAGCGCGTCCGTCACGATCCAGTTGAAGTCGAGCTCCGCGCCCTTCGAGGTTTGGCGGCCGTTGGTGAGCGTCACGGTGCGACCGGTGGCGGAGTCGGTGACCGTCGTCGGCACGTTTTCCAACTCGATGTCGAACCAGCCGACCGTGAAGGCGAGCCGGTTTGCGAACACCTCGCCCTTGAAACCGGCTTCCCAGCCCTGGCCGGTTTCGTTGGGCAGATTGAAACGCACGCCGTTCACGTCGAGGCCGGAGCCGAACTGCGGCACGAAGGACTTGCTGGTGTTGGCATAGGCGGTGAGCTGCGGCAGCACGCGGAAATTCACGCCGAGCTGGTGCGTCCACGCGCGCGAATCGATTTCCGTCGTGGTCGCGGTCACGCGATCGCGCGTCGTGCTCGTGGACTGATCGCGGCGGAGGCCGGCGAGGAGGAGGAGGCGGCCGTCGAGGAGACTGGCGCGCTCGCTGAGGAAAACGCCGCGGAGATTGATCGTGTCGTCCTCGTTTTGGATCGTGGTGAAGAGCGCGGGGGCGTCCTTGTAGGCGGAGAAATTGTAGTCGGGGTTGTCGATGCTGAGACCGTTGGCGACGGCGGCAGGGAAGGCGGCGTTGACCGCCGCGTCGTATTGCTTCGGCTGCTGGGCCTGCCGCTGCCAGTCGAGTGTGAGGAGCAATTTGTGTTTCACGCCGGGCGTGGTAAACGACGCGACGAGATCGTTTTGCCACGTGGCGCCGCCCTCGGGAAATGGCCGGTAGCGCGCGGTGCCGCGCTGGACCGTGCGCGTGGCGGGGTTGAACTGATCGCGGCCGCCCGCTTCCTGGCGCACGAGACCGCGCTCAAACCAGTTGGCACCGCTGCGAAAGGAAAACGTCTCGTTGAACCGGTGCTCAAGCGTGACGGTGACGTTGCGCACATAGCGGTTGGCGTAGGTGTGCGGGCCCTGGGAGTTGAAATCGATCAGCTCCGTCGCGATGCCGAGGTAGCGCGTGTAGGTGCGCGGCGCGCCGGTGGCGGGCTGCATCCGATACGGATCGGGCACCCCGGTCTGCACGCGAAACGGCACGGTGCTGTTCGACGTGATGCCGCGCTCGCGGCGCTCGAGCCACTCGAACTCGACATTCACGCTTGTCGCCGCGCTCGGTTGAAAGAGCAGTTGGCCGGAAACCGTCGCCTGATTCTTCTTCTTGTAGCGCTGGTCGAAGGTGCGCTGATCCGCCGCGGCATCGAGGCGGTAAAAGAATCTCTTCCCGTCACCGAGTGGCCCGGTCGAGGAAAGCTGCGAGCGATAGAGATCGCGATTGCCGACGGTGAAGGTGACGCGCTGCTGTGGCGATGTGCGCGGCCTGCGCGTGACAAAGTTCACGATGCCGCCCGGAAACACCGCGCCGTAGATCGAGGCGGCGGGGCCCTTGATCACCTCGGCGCGCTCGATGTTGACCTTGTCGATCAGGCCGATGCGGCGAAAGCCGTTGCGGAGCTGCACGTCGGCGTCGAAGCCGCGGATGCTGTAGCCGCTTGAGAGCGTTTCGTAGCCGGTGACGTTGCTCGTGTAGGCCATCTGGTCGCGGAAATCGAGGGCCTGAAAATCGTCGAGCAGCTCGCCCGTCACGACGTTCACGCTGAACGGCAGGTCGCGGATCGTGCTGACGACGCGTGTGCCAGTGGTGGCCTCGGCGGCGGCGTAGTCGCTCATCGGTTTCGCCGAGACGGAAAACTCGGAGAGCTTCACCAGCTCATCGGTGGCGGGCTTGGCCGCGGTCTGCGCCAATCCCGTGCTCGCGCCGAACGTGAGCGTGGCGAGCGAGAGGAGGTGGAGGGAGGGCGGCGTTTTCATGACGCGAGAGAATCGTGTTTTCGCCCCGAGCGGAGCAGCGCGCAACCGATTCCGAGGACGATGGCGCCGCAGCCGAGGAAGGCGAGGCGGCCGGCCGCGGGATTCGGAATGAGTGCGAGCAGGGCGACGAAACCGCCGTAGGCGACGCACAGCCAGCCGACGACGCGCGACTGCCGGCCGTCGTTGGCGGCGTGCGCGCCCTCCTCGCGATCGAAGTCGACGGGCGTGTTGAGCCGGCGAAAAAACTGATCGACGCGCGCCTGCGTCTCGGAGGAGGTGCGCGACCAGAAAAGTTTTGTGCCGATGAACCACGTGGAGCACACCGCGACGTTACCGAGCAGCTCCGCGGACTGCCGCCAATATTCCACGCTCGCCGGCGAGAGCGCGTGCCCGAGGTGGAAAAATTCCGTCGCCCACTCAGGCGTCAGGCGATTGGTAATGAACAGCGAGCTGAGAAATCCGACCACCACCGTGCTCCACGCCGACCACGGCGGCGTGTGTTTCACGATGAGCCCGAGGAAGAGCGGCACCACGATCGGGATGCCGATCAAGATGCTCAGGCGCTGCGTGAGCTGGAAAAGCGAGAGACCCTTTAGCTGGCTCATCTGGATCGCGACGACGATGATCAGCAGGCCGAAGACGACCGTCGCGATCTTGCCGACCTTGAGCAGTTGCGCGTCGGTCGCCTGCGGTTTCAGCACGGGCTGGTAGAAATTCTTGATGAAGAAACCAGTGTTCTTGTTCAGGCCCGAGTCCATCGACGACATCGTTGCCGCGAAGATCCCGCTGACGAGCAGGCCCATCATGCCGACCGGCATCACGTCGCGCGCGATGGCGATGAACGAGGCGTCGGCCGGATTGCGCAGCGTGGGAAACACCGCCTGCAGATCGGGGAAACGAATCGCGGCGGCGATCGGCGGCACGAACCAGATGACGATGCCGACGAGAAAAAGCCCCGCGCCGAGGAAGCCCGCCTTGCGCGCGTGCGCACTGTCTTTCGCGCAGAGATAGCGGTTGGCGTCGCCGAGGTTGTTCGTGGTGTGGAGCTGTTTCAGCACCATCGCCACGCACCAGAGCCCGAGAAAATCCGCGGAGAAAACCTGCCCGAGATCGAGGTGATGCGCGGGGACCTTTTCGAGAAACGCCGCGGGCCCGCCGACTTTCACCAGCGCGAGCACGGTGACGGCGAGGCACACGGGCATGAGAATCAGGACTTGGATGAAGTCGCTCGCGAGCACCGCCCAGCTCCCGCCGACGAGCGCCATCAAGAGCACGACGACACCGGTGACGACGATCGTCGTCGAGACATCGAGGTCGAAGACGGCCGCGAAAAACACCGCGAGGGAGTTGAGCCAGATGCCCGCCTGCAGCAGGCCGAAGGGCAGCTGGAGCCAGGTGAAGCACTGTTCGCTCGCGCGCCCGAAACGCTGGCGGATCGCCTCCATGCCGGTGACGACGCGGAGCTGGCGGAAACGCGGCGCGAAGTGCAGGGCGTTGAGCATGAAGCCGAGGGCGTTGCCGAAATAGATCACGGCGACGGGCCAGCCGTTTTTGTAGGCCTCGCCCGCCGCGCCGGTAAACGTCCACGCGCTGAACTGCACCATGAACGCGGAGCCGCCGACCATCCACCAGAGCGCCTTGCCGCCACCGCGAAAGTAGTCGGAGACGTTGGTGACGAAGCGCCGGAACACCCAGCTGATCGTCAGCATGAAGAAGAAATAGAAGACGAGGACGGCGTAGTCGTAGTGAGTCATCGGGGTGGGGTAGGAGGGGCGAAACCTAACGGGATGAATCAGGTTTCATAATTATGATATGCCAAGGCGGAAATGGGTGTCGGCTCGACGTGCGGGGGAAATGCTCCGTCCCCCGATTCCGCCTGAAGGCGGGACTACGAGCGCGGAGGAGGTGGGGGCGAAGCGGCACGTTTATTGAGAAAACGGGGCGCGGGCGGGGTGCGCTTACTTGCGGGCGGGACCGGTGGAATTGCCGATGACGAGCGGGGCGGGGAGGACGAGATCGGCGTAGCCCTCGTCGGGCATGCTCTCGCCGAGGACGAGGCGGGCGGCGGCTTCGCCGAGTTTGTCGGGGCTGGTGCCGGCGCCGGTGATACGGAGGGCTCCCTCGATGCTCAGGCGGGAGACGTCGGCCGAGGCGAGGCTGATGTCGCCGGGGACTTTCCAGCCCTCGCGCTGGAGGGCGAGGGAGGCACCGTAGGCCATCTGGGTGTTGTAGGTGACGAAGGCGGTGGGGAAGTCGCGGCGTTTGGCGT
>JANXSC010000560.1 GCA_025352845.1 Opitutaceae bacterium | reverse complement strand
TACCGGGGGGGCCCACCCACCGCGTTACCCCCGGCGATCCATGAGCCGTTTCACGTTCCATCGCCTCTGGGCCATCGTGCTGAAAGAGTTCATCCAGATGCGGCGCGACCGCGTGACCTTCGGCATGATGGTCGGCATCCCACTGCTCCAGCTCACGCTTTTCGGCTACGCGATCAATTCCGACCCGCGCCACCTGCCGACGGCGCTGCGCAGCGCGGACCACGGGCAGTTCGCGCGCTCGCTTGTCGCCGCGCTGCGCCAGAGCGAGTATTTCTCTGTCGTGCGCGAGGCGGAAACCGAAGCCGAGGCCGCGCGGATGCTCCAACTCGGAGAGGTGCAGTTCGTGGTGAACATCCCCGAGGATTTTTCGCGCCGGCTGCTGCGCGGCGAGCGCCCGACCGTGCTCATCGAGGCCGACGCCACCGATCCCGCTGCCACCGGCCCGGCCATCGCCGCGGCGCGCACGCTCGCGGCCAGCGTTTTCGATCGCGATCTCACGGGTCCGCTCGCGCGACTGCGCGCCAAACTTGGCCCGATCGATTTTCAAATCCACGCGCACTACAATCCGGAGAACATCACGCAATACAACGTCGTGCCCGGCCTCATGGGCGTCGTGCTCACGATGACGATGGTCGTCATCACCGCGCTCGCAATCACGCGCGAACGCGAGCGTGGCACGATGGAAAATCTCCTCGCGACGCCCGTGCGGCCGTTCGAGGTGATGGTGGGAAAAATCATTCCCTACATCGTCGTCGGCTACATCCAGATGACGCTCATTTTGATCGCCGCGCACTTCCTGTTTCAGGTGCCGATGGTCGGCAGCCTCGCGCTCGTCTATGGCGTTTCGTTTCTCTTCATCGCCGCCAACCTCGCGATGGGCATCACGTTTTCGACGCTCGCAAAAAACCAGCTCCAGGCCGTGCAGATGGCGTTCTTCTTTTTCCTGCCGTCGATTTTGCTCTCCGGTTTCATGTTTCCGTTTCGCGGCATGCCGGAGTGGGCGCAGTGGATCGGGTCGGGCCTGCCGCTCACGCACTACCTTCGCATCGTGCGTGGCATTCTGCTGAAAGGCAGCGGCCTGATCGAAATCTCCCCGGAGCTCTGGCCGCTCCTCGCCTTCCTCGCCATCGCGATGGCGATCGGCGTGAAGCGCTACCGGCAGACGCTCGACTGAGATGCGGTGCGATCCATCGAGTGCCCGCTTCAGCGTGAAAAACTCTACGGAAAACTCTGTTTCGGACAGCAGCACCGAACTCGACGTCGCCATCGTCGGGGCCGGGCCGGCGGGTGCGGCGGCGGCACTCGCGCTCGGCGGACGCGGTCTGCGCATCGGGGTGATCGAGAAGGGCGTGCCTCCCCGGCACAAGACCTGTGGCGGTGGCGTGCTGCGGCGCGCGGCCGCGTTGCTGCCGCTCGATCTCAGCGCCGTCGTGGAGCGCGAATGCCACGCCGCCGAGTTGGTGCACCACGGGCCGCATCTGCGTTTCCGCTGCGATCGCGACCGTCCCATCGTCACGATGGTGATGCGGGATCGGTTCGATCACTTGCTGATCGATGCCGCGGAGAAAAAGGGAGCGCAGATTTTTCCCAACACCACGGTGCTCGACGTCTCGCCCGAGGAGGATGGCGCGAGGCTCACGACGAGCGCGGGACAGTTTCGCGCGCGGTTCGTGATCGCCGCCGATGGGGCGAACAGCGTAGTAGCGCGGAAAACGGGCCGACCCGAGTTGCGTGGGATTGTGCCCGCACTCGAGTGCGAGGTGACGCTCGCGCCGGAGGCGATGGCGGCGTGGCGGGACACCGCGCGTTTCGATTTCGGCGTCGTGCCCGCCGGCTACGCGTGGGTGTTTCCCAAGCGCAACCACCTCTCGATCGGCGTGCTGACGACGCGGCGCGGCGCGGCGAACCTGCCCGAATACTACCGGCGCTACCTCGACCTGCTCGGCATCGGCGAGCCACTGCGCGAGGAGCGGCACGGCTACATCATCCCGTGCCGGCCGCGCGCCGGGGTGTTTGGCGCGCGGCGCGTGCTATTTGTCGGCGACGCGGCGGGCCTCGCCGATCCCGTGCTTGCGGAGGGCATCACCGCGGGGATTCTCAGCGGACAGCTCGCGGCGCGCGCCATCCTTGCCGGCGATTTTTCCGAGACCGCGGTCAAACGCCACTACCGCGCCGCGCTGCGCCGCGAGTGGCTGGGCGAGCTGCGCGTCGCGCGGCGGCTGGCGTGGCTGCTCTACGATTGCCCGCGCCTGCGCGCCCGGCTGCTGACACGCCACGGCCAGCGGCTGACCGAGCTCATCGCGCGGATCGTGACGGGCGAAACGTCCTACGCGGCGGCGGTCACCCGACCCGCAAACTATCTGAAATTTTTTCGCCGCACCGGATGAAGCCGCCGGGCCGCGACGTGGCGGATTAGGTTTTGCGTCCGGCCCATTGCTTCGCGACCGGTCCATCGAACAGCATCGTCTGCGTCGGAAACGCGAACGACAGTCCATGCGCCGCCACCGCGCGCAGGATTTTCAGGTTGATCCGTTCGCGCACCGCCATGTGCCGCGCCCAGTCGGGATCGGTGGCAAACCACACGAGTTGGAGGTCGAGCGACGACGCGCCGTAGTTCGAGAAGGCCACGACGATGGTGTCTTTGTGGACGCCTTCATCCGCGCGCAAAATCCCGCGGATATCCTGCATCACCGCCTCGAGCTGATCGGGCGTCGTGTCGTAGGTGAGCCCGAGCGTCTGATCGACGCGGCGTTGCGGCATGCGAGTGAAATTCGTGATCGCCTCGCTCGCGACCGTCTTGTTGGGGATCACGATTTGGGTGCGCGCGCCCGTGCGGATTTTCGTCGAGCGCAAGCCGATGTCCTCGACCTTGCCCTCGTTCGCACCGATTTTCACGGTGTCGCCAACCTTGAACGGCTGGTCCAACACGACGACCAGCGAGCCAAACATGTTCGCGATCGTGTCCTGCGCCGCGAGGGCGAAGGCGAGGCCCCCGATGCCAAGGCCGGCGAGAAACGACTGCACGGGCAGTCCCTGACTCTGAGCAATCACCAACGCGCCGAAAATCACCGCGAAGACAAAGAGCGTCTTCTTGATGAGCGGCATGAAGGTCGCGACCGTCATGTGCCGCTCGTGCGCGATCTCTTCCAGATGACTGAGGAGCGCGGCGCCGGCCCGGATCAGGCCCCACAGAATCACCGCGAGCGCGGCGATTTTCGCGCCGCCCGACACCCAGAGATCCAGCTGCGGCGAGAGCTTCAGCACGGTAAGCGCGGCAAAGATGCCGAGCACCATCACGAAGGTGGCCGTCGGGCCCTCCAGCGCGGGGAAGAGCTTGTCGTCGAGCGTGGTCTCCGTCTTCGAGGCCAGTTTCTTCAGGTAGTGGAAAATGATATTGGTGATGAAGTGCCGCAGCAGCACCGCCGCGACCAGCAACACGCCGCACGCGATCCACTGGAAGAGCCCCTGATCGATGCCCGGGAAAAACCCGTGCAGCCAATTGACGAACCGTTCCAGCAGGTCGGTGACCTCGCTCGAGGAAGACGGCGGCGATTCCGCCGTCACGGATGCGACGGACGATGTTTCGGCCGCACGCAGCGGCGCAGTGGCAGCGAACCCGAGCAGGGCAGGGAGGAAGACACGCATCATGGGAAATTCCTATTTTTTCCTGCGCAGCCAGCCATAGGCGAATATGGCGGCGAAGAGCACGGCTTCGACAAAATAGCGCAACCGCGTGTAGGCGGCGGGACCGTCCGTTTCACCCGTCACGTGCTGCCACCACGGCACGCCGTGCGCCGCCACGATCGTGTCGGTCAGCATCATTTCACCCGCGACTTTGCCGAGGATCGCCGCGCCGAGCAGCACGATGATCGGAAAGCGCACCATCAGGTTTGAGATCAAATTGCTGCCGAAAACCACCAGCGGAATACTGAGCGCGAGGCCGAAAAAGATCAGGGTATTGTGTCCACCCGCTGCGCCGCCCACGGCGAGCACGTTGTCGAGCGACATCGTGATGTCGGCGACGATGATCATCCACACCGCCTGCCAGATGCCGGTGGCACCGCCACCCTCGTCACCCTCGTGGACGTCGTTTTGCCGGAGCAATTTGAAAGCGATCCAGAGAATGAGTGCCCCGCCGCCGAGCTTGAGGTAGGGCACGCTGAGCAGGTGCGTCGTCAGCACCGTGAGGATCGCGCGCAACACCACCGCCGCACCCGCGCCGAAGATGATGCCCAGCCGTTTCTGCTTCGGTGGCAGATTCCGCACCGCGAGCGCGATCACCACGGCGTTGTCCCCCGCCAGCACGATGTCGATCCACACGATGTTAAAAATCGCGAGGATCCATTGCCACGCGGTGTGTGGTTCGGTGGTGAGCGCGGCGGCGAGAAACATCGAGCGGGACTGCATTTTGGCCCCCGCACCGCGTCAACGGCAAAGCGGGCGGGCGACGGCGGAGCGGCGGTTTCCCAACCGCAGAAACTGCCGGGCCGGAAGGCGCTTGAGAAAGCGCCTCTCCGTCAGTCGAGGAACCGCGCGCTCCACTCTGGCCGCGCCAGCGGGCGCTCGCGCCACGCCCCAAAAATCCGATAGCGCCAGCGCGCCACCAGGCGATAGCCCGCGTCGCGCACTTTCTCGGGGAAAACCGCGAGCACCGTGGCCAGCGTCCGCGCCGGGCCGCCGCCCACTACGCGCAAAGCGGCGATCACACCCGTCGTGCGCACCAAAAATTCCGGCCGCTCGCGGCGGCTCCAATTGGGCACGAAGATCAGCGTGTCGAAATCTGTCGTCGATAGCCCGTGCGCCCGGAGATAACCTTGTGCCGCCGCGCCTTGTAGCGGCGCAAAGCGCAACCGTCCGCGATCGTCGAGCCGGAGCAGCAGGCGCACGAGCCGGTTGCACAGCCCGCACTCGCCGTCGAAAAACAGCACCGGCTGGCTGGCGGTTGGCGGGATGCTCATGCGAGCTGCAGGTTCGCGACCCGGCGGATCGCGTGCAAAAGAAAACGCCGGGTGGCGTGAACACGTCCACCAGGCGGTTGCCAGGAGCGCGGTGTTTCAGCCCATGCCCGAAATCGCGAAAGTTCGACCGCGTGATTACTTCACCGCGACAGTGATTTTCTTCGGCAGGACCGGCTCGCGCTTCGGCAGCATGACGGTGAGCACGCCGTTTTCGTAAGCGGCGCTGACTTTGTCGGCATCGATTTCCTCGCCGAGCGTCACCGCCCGGCTGAGCGCGAACGAGTTCGCGGCGATTTCACCTTCCGTGGCTGGCGCAGCGTTGGTGGCGAGCGCCGGAATCTTGCGCGTGGCGGAGATCGTGAGTGTGCCGTCGACGATTTCGAGTTTGATGTCGTCGCGATTCACGCCGGGAAGCTCGGCGCGGACGTAGGCGTTGGACTTGTCCTCGTCGACTTCGACGGGGAACCGGGCCGGCGCATTCGCCGTGCCGTAGTCGCCGAGCGAGTTGGAGAGCAGGCGGTCGACTTGGGTTTCAAGACCGCCCCACGGCGAGCGGGCGCAGGACGAAGCAGCGGAGCGAAACGCAGGATAGGTGTAGTGAACGAGTCTCATGGTAGTGGATGATTATTGGTTATCGGATCGTGGCACTGCCTTTGCACACTCCGCACCAGCTGCAGCGCATACGACAACTCGCGGCAATCGCGCGCTTTGCATCCAGTTCACACGACTGCGCTGGGCAGAAGCGGCGCACACTGTGCAGGGTGACGGGAAATATCGTCGCGCTAGGCCCGCGATCCAGTGTGAGCTATCCGTCTTCATGAGCACCTTTGACTTTGATCGCGTGCCCGAGCGCCGTGGCACCGACTCCCAGAAATGGCAAAAATACGCCGGCCGCGACGTGCTGCCGCTTTGGGTTGCCGACATGGATTTCAAGTCCGCCCCCGCGATCATCGACGCGCTGCACGCCCGCGTGGAGCATGGCATCTTCGGCTACGCGCGTCCGGTGAAGTCCACAACCGACGCCGTCGTCGTCGCAATGGAGCAACGCTACGACTGGAAAATCGATCCCGCTTGGATCGTGTGGCTGCCGGGGCTCGTGGTCGGGCTCAACGTCGTCGCACAGGCCTTCGCACAGCCGGGCGAGGAAGTGCTCACGCTCGCGCCGGTCTATCCTCCTTTTATGTCCGCGCCGAAAAATAGCGCGCGTGGCAGCGTCAGCGTGCCGTGGGCGCACGACGGCAGCGGCTGGGCCATCGATTGGGAGGCATTGGAACGCGCGGTGACGCCGCGCACCAAACTTTTCTACCTGTGCAACCCGCACAACCCGCTCGCGCGTGTCTGGCGGCGCACCGAACTCACGCGCCTCGCCGAATTCTGCGAACGCCACAACCTCGTCCTCTGCTCCGACGAGATCCACTGCGACCTCATCCTCGATCCCGCGCTGCCGCATATTCCCACCAGCGTGCTCTCGCCCGAGATCGCCGCGCGCACGATCACGCTGATGGCGCCGAGCAAGACCTACAATGTCCCCGGCCTCGGCACCTCGCTCGCGATTATCCCCGATGCGATGCGGCGCGCACGCTTCATCCGCGCCACCGCCGGCATCGTCGCCGAGGCCACGTGTCTCGGGTTCACCGCCTGCGAGGCCGCCTACCGCGACTCCGAGCCGTGGCGGCAGGCGCTGCTGGCGTATCTCCGCGACAACCGCGACTGCCTGCTCGACACGATTGCGCGCGAGCTGCCCGGCGTGCGCGTCGAAGCACCGGTCGAAGCGACGTATCTCCTCTGGATGAACGTCTCCGCCCTCGGGCTCGAAAACCCCGCGGCGCATTTCGAAAAACACGGCGTGGGCTTGAGCGACGGCGCGATGTTCGGCGCCGCGAAAGGCTCGCACGTCCGCCTCAACTTCGGCTGCACCCGCGCCACACTCGTCGAAGCGATGCGCCGGATGAAAGCGGCGCTGACCACTCCGCGGTGATCGCGTTGTGACCGCCTGCTTGAACCGACCGCGGATCGCTGCCTGATTGCCGGTTCCTGTGCGCCTCGGTCCCTACGAACTCTCCTCGAATCTCTTCCTCTCGCCACTGGCGAGCTACACCAACCTGCCCATGCGGCTCACGGTCCGCGAACTCGGCGGCCTCGGCTGGGCCACCACCGATCTCGTCAACGCGCGCTCACTCCTCGAGCGCAATCCCACCGCGCTCAAACTCGTCGCCTCCGCGCCCGAGGATCGCCCGATGGCGATCCAGCTCTTCGGCAGCGTGCCCGAGGAGATGCGCGATGCCGCCGTGATGTGCGAACAACTCGGCGCTCAGGCCGTGGACATCAACATGGGCTGTCCCGTGAAAAAAGTGACGAAGATCGGCGGCGGCTCCGCGATGATGACCGAGCTCGACAAAACCGCCGCCCTCGTGCGCGGCATGATCGACGCCGTGAAAATCCCCGTCACCGCCAAAATGCGCCTCGGCTGGGACGACGAAAACCTCACCGCGCCCGATCTCGCGCGCGTGCTGGAGGATGTCGGCGTGGCCGCTATTTTCGTGCACGGCCGCACCCGCTCACAGGGTTTCTCCGGCCGCGTCAACCTCGCCGGCATTCGCGCCGTCGCCGCGGCGGTGAAATCCATTCCCGTCATCGGCAACGGCGACATCACCACGCCCGAAGCCGCGCGCCACATGCTGGCGGAAACCGGCTGCGCCGGCGTGAGCATCGGCCGCGGCGCGTTTTACGACCCGTGGATTTTCCGCCGCACCGATCATTTACTGAAAACCGGCGAATTGCTGCCCGAACCGGATTTCGCGGAGCGGCTGCGCGTGCTGCGCCGGCATTTCGAACGCTACTGCGAATTTTTCGGCGAAGAGCACGGCTCGCGCCTCTTTCGCAAAGTCGCGCCGTGGTATGCGAAACGCTTCGGTCCCGCAAAACCGTTCAAGCGGAGCATCCTCGCGATCGCCTCGCGCGCTGACTTCGAGGCGGCGGTAGCCGAGTATCTCGCGTGGCGCGCGCAGTTCCTCGACGAACGCGGCGAGCTGCTCGAAAAGTTCCGCCCCGAGCCCATGGTCGCGTCGTTCATGCGCGATCCCCACGAACCCGACGTGCTCGAACGCGACGCCATCCCCGTGCCCAAGGGCCCGGTGGACACCTGGTGAGCGCGGAGGGCGGGTCTCCGATCTGCCCTCCACCGTTTAACGCGCGAAAAGGGCGGGTCAAAGACCCGCCCTACTTCAAGCACCGCAGACGTTGCTCTGCTTTATTTCTGCGCCGGCCAGCGCGGCGGATATTTCGGATAGGGCGGAATGGCGTAGCTCGGCGGCGGATTTTTCTTCAGCGCCTCAAGGACGACCTCCACGGCTTTCTCAAGCTGCGGATCGCGGCCCTGGCGGACGAGCTTCGGGTCGTGCGCGACCTCGAGGTCGGGCGCGATGCCGACGTTTTCCACCTCCCACTTGCCGTTGAGATCGTAGAGGGCCATGCGCGGTGCGGTCACGGTGCCGCCGTCGATCAGCACGGGATAACCGCCGATGCCGACGAGGCCGCCCCACGTGCGCGTGCCGATGAGCGGGCCGACGCCGGCCTTGCGAAAATACCACGGCAACGCATCGCCACCCGAGCCGGCAAATTCGTTAATCAGCATCGCCTTCGGCCCGAAGATCGCCGCGCCGGGCGAATCGTTGATCGCGCCCTCGCGCGTGACGATGCGGGTGCGCAGCGGGCGGCTCAGGTAATCGACGATGTAGTCGGCGAGCTGGCCGCCGCCGTTGAAGCGCTCGTCGATCACCGCGCCCTGCTTGCCGACCTGCGCGAAGAAGTAGCGGTTGAAACTGGTGTAGCCCGCCGCGGCGGTGTCCGGCACGTAAACGTAGGCGAGTTTGCCGCCGCTGAGTTCGTCGACCTTGCGGCGGTTGCCTTCGATCCACGCGAGATTGCGCAGCGACGACTCGCTCGCGACCGGCACGACGGTGACGTCGCGTGCGCCCGCGCCGTCGGCATTCGGGCCGACGCGCAACACGGTCTGCTTCCCCACGGTGCCGGCGAAAAATCCGAAGATTTCCTCCCGCACGCTCACCTCGCGGCCGTTGACGGCGAGGAGAAACTCACCGGGCTTCACATTGACACCGGGCTGGGTGAGCGGCGCCTTCGCCGACGGATTCCAGTTTTCACCGTCGAACACCCGCGCGAACTGGTAGTGGTCGCCGGCGATTTTGTAATCGGCGCCGAGGAGGCCGACCTTGATTTCCTTCAGCTCGGGCTTCGCGCCGCCGGCCACATACATGTGCTGCACGCTGAGCTGCCCGAGCATCTCGCTGAAGAGGTAGTTGAGATCGGAGCGGCTGCCGAGGCCGGCGAGGAACGGCGCGTAGATCCGCTCGGCCTGCGCGAGATCGATGCCGTGGTAATTCGCGTCGTAGAAAAAGTCGCGCTCGATGCGCCAAACTTCGCGATACATCTGCTTCCACTCGGCGCGCGGCTCGACCCACACTTCGCACGCATCGAGCTTGAGCGCGCCCTCGCCGGGCTTCGGCGCCTTGTCGGCGGCGCCGATGAACCACTTCGCATCGGCCTTCCAGAGCATCTTCTCACCCTTCGCGGCGAGGTGAAACTCCTCGACCCCATCGAGAATTTTTTCCGTCTTGCGCGTCTTCAGATCGAAGCGTTGCAACGCCGCTTTGGCTCCCTCCGGTCCGCCGCCGCCCGCCACCTGCGGGCCTTCGAGCACGTAAAGGATGCCTTCCTTGCCGGCCGTGAGCGGGCCGTAGTTTTTCTCCGGCAACGGCAGCGCGAGGATGCGCTGGCTCAGCCCATCGAAGTCGATCGTGACCTTCACGGGCTCCTTTTTCTTGGCGGCGGCGTCCGCGGGCTTGGCGTCGGGCTTCGCCGCGGCGTCGGTGGATTTTTCCGCGTCGGCGATCTTCGGATCGTCGTCGGATTTCTTGCCGGCGGCTTTGTCTTTCGCGTCGTCCTTTTCCTCGTCGCTCTCGGGCGCGAGCGGCGACGGCAGATCTTTCGCGAGCACGGCGAGGTAAACGGCGCGCGTCACGGGATGGGCGTTCGAGCTCATATTGAACCCGACGGAGCTGAGGCCGAGGTCCGTGCTCGCGGTGAAGTAGAGGTATTTGCCGCTCTTGTCCCAGTCGGGCGAACGGGCGTCGCTCAGGCCGTCGGTGAGCTGGGTGACTTTCGCGGCGTCAAGCGAGTAAACGAAGACGGCGCGGTGGTTGTTCGGCAGTTGCTTGGTATAGGCGAGCCACTTGCTGTCGGGCGACCACGCGGCGCCGGGGCCGCGGCCCTGCGGATCGGTGTCGAATTTCACGGGCTGGCCGGCGGCGAGATCGAGCAGCCAGAAATTCCCGCGCTTGTCGCTGTAGGCGATCTGCTTGCTGTCGGGCGACCAGGTGAGGCTGTAGAAATACGACGGCGATGGTCCGAGATCGATTTTGCGGACGGTGCCGAGACCGCCTTGCTCGCGGAGGTGGAGCGCGTAGTCGCCGGACTCGTCCGAGAAATACGCGATCGTCTTGCCGTCGGGGGACCAGGACGGATCGCGGTCGGCGACGGCGGGCGTGCGGGTGAGATTGCGGCTGTCGCCCTTCTCGGCGGGCACGGTGATGATTTCGCCGTGCGTCTCGAAGACGGCGCGCGCGCCGGTCGGCGAGATCGCCGCCTGCGTGAGTTGCTTTGCCGTAATTTTTTCGAAATGCGGACGTGTCTGCGGCAGATCGGCCGCGAGGCGCACGGGCACGGTGCGCTCCTTGCCGCTCGCGAGATCGAAGAGGTGCAGCGAACCGAACTGCTCGTAAATGATCGCGCCGGGGCCGGAGGACGCGGACTTCAGATCGAAGCCGTCGTTTTTCACGAGCTGCGCGACAGCGCGCGATTTCACCTCGTAACTGAAGAGCGTCGTGGCGCCGGCGCGGTCGGAGAGGAAATAGATTTTGTCGCCGACCCACATCGGATTGCAGTCGTTCGAATTTTCCCGGGGGATCGGCGTGACGCTGGAGTCGGCGAGCGAGGCGATCCAGATGGGGGCGGTTTTTCCGCCGCGGTAATTTTTAATGGCGATGTAGGTGTCGCTGGCACCGTTGCGGCGGTTCCACGTGGGCACGTAGGCGAGTTGCGCGGCGTCGGCCGAGTAGGAGCCCTGCACGCCCATCGGGAGCGGGATCTCCTCGGGAAACCCGCCGTCGACGGAGACGGTGTAGAGTTTTTCGAAGCGCGAGTAGGTTTCGCGCGAGGAGCGGAAGAGGATGCGTTTGCCGTCGGGCGTCCACGCGAGGGCGACGTCGGTGCCGGGGTGCATCGTGAGCCGGCGCGGCTCACCGCCAGCGGCGGGCACGACGTAAACGTCTTCATTGGTGTCAAAGTTGCCCGTGAACGCGACGAGGGAGCCGTCGGGCGAGAAGAGCGGACCGCTCGCGATGCCGGGATCGCCGACGACGAGCCGGCGGGCTTCGCCGCCTTCGCGCGCGACGATCCAGAGGCTGCCGGCGTAGGCGAAGGCAATGTCGGTCCGGCTGAGCGTGGGCGATTGCAGGAGCAGCGGCGGCTGGGCGGTTTGGGCCGGCAGCACGCTGCCAATCGCGCACGCGAACAAGGAAAACAGGACGGATCGTTTCATGATTGAGGGAGGGGATCGCGCATGATGCGGCGCAAGGGTCGGCACAGCGAAACGGTTTCCCGTCCGGCTGAAAACCAAAAACGGGCCGTCTTGCACCGGGTCCCGAAGTCCGCGAAGTTTCACCCATGCCCACTATCTCTCATTTCTGGGAGCTGATCCTCGGCACCGTCATCGCGTTGCTGCCGATCATCAATCCGCTCGCCACGGCGCCGACATTTCTCGCCATCACCGAAGGCGACACGCGCGCGCGGCGCATGGAGCAGCTGCGGCTCGCGTGCATCTACATGGTCGCGATTCTCGTGTGCTTCCTCATCGGCGGCCGGCTGATCATGGGATTTTTCGGGATCTCGATTCCGGGGCTGCGCATCGCGGGCGGATTGTTGGTGGCCGGTATCGGCTCCGGGATGCTGATGGCTCCACCACGCGATCCGGCGAAGGACGACGCCGCCCACGAGGAGGCGCGGGCCAAACGCGACATCGCGTTTTCCCCGCTGGCGATGCCGATGATGAGCGGCCCCGGCTCCATCGCAGTGACGATCGGCTTCACGTCGCTCTCCACGGGCTGGCTCGACTACGTCGCGATCATCCTCGGCATTCTGATCGTCGCCGCGATCACTTACGGCACGCTGCGGCTGTCGGAGCGGGTCGTGGGCGTGATCGGGCTCAACGGCATGAATGCGCTCTCGAAAGTCATGGGTTTTCTCATCCTCTGCATCGGAATCCAATTTGTGGTGAACGGCGTGCGCGGCGTGGTGACCGATCCCGAGTTGCTGCGCGCCATCCGCGATGCGTTTTAGCAGCGGTGCCGGGCGGCGCGAGGCTCGCGGGCCGCACCCGAACGCCAGCGCGCCCTCAGTAACGACGCGCGATAATCGCGCCCGAACGATCCTTAAAGATCAGATGTTTCTTCTCGGTGTCCAGGCCGGCGAAAATTACGCCGAGTCCGGCCTCGGTCGTCTCGCCGACCCGCGTCAGCTTGCCGTTGATCATGGCGCGCGGGGGCGCGCCCTGAAACACGCCGCTGACCCGGGCGTTGGCGACAAAAGTGCGGAACTCAGGGCTCGCATCAGCCCCCGCTTCCAATTGCACCGAAGCCGCGAGACCCGGTGTCACCGGCGTCATCGTCGGTGCGGGCGGCGGCACTGCGGGAATCGATTTCTTCACCGCGGACGCGGGGAGCGGTTTGGTTTTTTCGGGGATGGCCTCCCCCGTCAGAGCGACGTCGTTCCGCGTCTGGCCACTGGTGCGCCGGGCCGTGATCGCGTCCTGCGCCCTGTCGATCGCCGCGGCTGGCGCATGGGCGAGCTTGTTCAACTTGTCGGAAGGCGTGAGTCCCGGGCTCGCGACCGCTGCTGGTTTGGCCTCGGCTTTCGGCGCGGTGAAGCGGGCGACGTAGGGTTTGAGATAGGGCCAGCCATAATACCCGCCCACGCCAACCGCCGCCAAAACGAGCAGCCACACCAACCGGCGCAGCCCTTTTCTCCCTGCCTCTAGATCCTCGAAGGTCTCCGGTTCCGCAACCGCCGGGGCTTTGACCCTGATGTGCGGCACGGGAATCGACGGGTTGGTCCGGCTGCTACCCAGTCCGGCGACGACGGGAAAGGGTGGCAGGGTGCGGCGAGGAACGCCGCCCACCGAGGGCGGCGCTGCGGGAGCCGGTGCCGGTTCGCCCGGCGGAAAGTCCACCCGCGTCGGCGGTGGCGGCGGAAGCGCCCCAATCAATTGCAATCCCGGATCGCCGGCCGCGGCAGCGACCGCCCCGGCGGGCTCGGCAACCTTGGGTTTGAATTTGAATTTCGGCGGTTCGCCTATGACCGCCGGTGGCGCGGCGTCGCCAACGATCACCGCAGGCGCGACCGCACTCGTCACGGCCGGCTCGGCCGGAGCACGGGGTTTGAATCGGATCGTGGGAGCGAGAGCCTCAGCCACGGGCGCGGCGACAGCCGGCCCATGCTCCATCACTGCGGACGTAGCGACGGCCGTGCCGACGCTCGCACCCTCGGCGGGGCGGAGGCGGGGCTTTAGGCGCAAGGGCGAAGGGGACGCCGTGGATTCATCGCTCATGTTGCTCAACACGAGTGGCATTCGGCCCGTTTCGCGAAAACAAAAAGATTCCCTCGCCCTCCGACGGCGGGCTTCGCAACACTTAAACCAGTTTTTCACATGACCAAGCACCTGCTGACGCTCGCCCTCGCTGTCCTCGCCCTCACCACGAGCGGCTGCCTATTTTCCAAGAAGCCCAAGACGGCCAAGGAAAACCCCGCCATCTCCGCCGATGTCGAGGAGAGTTTCCGCCGCCGCTGGGTGGAGAAACGCACCGCCGAGATCATCGCCAAGGGCACGGCGGCCGACGCGGCGAAGACACAGGCCGACGCGGAATTTCGCGAGCGCTTCGGTTTCACCCGCGCCGCGCAGGCGCAGAAATAATCCG
Source organism: Opitutaceae bacterium (assembly GCA_025352845.1). Taxonomy (GTDB): domain Bacteria; phylum Verrucomicrobiota; class Verrucomicrobiia; order Opitutales; family Opitutaceae; genus ER46. The sequence continues at coordinate 6,223 of JANXSC010000560.1, read as the reverse complement.
GCGCTGGCCGCCGCGCGCAGCAGCGCCCCAGCGCGGACGGCACAGCCGGGCGGGGCGTTGACGAACCGCGAACTCGACCCACGGTCCCCGCGTGATTTCCCCCGAGCAACACACTCCGGCAGAGGCCCGGGGCGCGAGCGCCGCCGCGCTCTGCTATTTTCTGTGGGGCCTCGTCCCGCTCTACTGGAAACAACTCGCGGCCGTCGATCCGGTCGAACTCGTCGCGCACCGCCAGGTTTGGTCGCTGGTGCTCTTGCTCGTAATCGTCGCGCTGCAGGATGGCTTCGGTGCGGTGCGCACCGCACTCGGGACCAAGCGGGCGTTTGCGATCAACGGCCTGAGCGCGGTGCTCCTCACGGGGAACTGGCTCGTCTACGTCTGGGGCGTGAACACCGGACACATCGTCGAGACGAGCCTCGGATATTTTCTGGTGCCGCTCGTGAATGTCGCTGCCGGGCGCTTCGTGCTCCACGAGCACCTGCGCCGCGCGCAGTGGTGGGCCATCGGCCTCGCTGCGGCCGGCGTCGCGCTGATGATCATCCAACTCGGGCGGCCGCCGTGGATCGCGCTCATCGTCGCCTGCACGTGGGGCGGCTACAGCCTCATGCGCAAACAGTCGCCGCTGCCGGCGGTGACGGGCCTGACGGTTGAGACGCTGCTGCTCCTGCCGTTCGCGGCGGTGTTTCTCCTCTGGCGGCACCACACCGGCGAGGGCGCGATCGGCACCGTCGATCTGCGCACGCATGTGCTCGTGCTCAGCTCGGGTGTGATCACGGCGGTGCCGCTGCTGCTCTTCGGCTATGGCGCGCGCCGCATCCGGCTCTCCACGCTCGGGCTGCTCCAATACATCGCACCGAGCGTGCAGCTCGCGCTCGGCATCTGGGTTTACCACGAGCCGTTTTCGCAGGCGCGGATCGCGAGCTTCGCGTTCATCTGGGCCGCGCTCGCGCTCTACACGGTGGACAATCTCTGGGCGCAGCGGAAAAAATAATCTCCGCCGCCCGCGCGTGACGCTCGACGCGCTGGTGCGTCTTCCCTTCCCTCGCCCACTCCCTCCATGAAAAACCTCCGCCCCGCCCTCACGGCCCTTGCTCTCGCGGCCCTGTTGCCGCTCGCCTTCGCCCAAGCTCCGGCTCCGAAAAAATTCGACGCCTCCGCGCCCATCGCCAAGGCCGACGCCGCCGGCGTGCCCAACGCCGGTTTCATCAAGTCCCACGAGTCGTTCCTCGCCCGCGGCAAAGCCGGCCCGATCGGCCTGCTCTTCATCGGCGACTCGATTACAGCCGGCTGGGCTCCCGCCTCCCGCGCTCACATCTGGGAAACCTATTTCGGCAAATACCAGCCCGCCAATTTCGGCATCGGCGGCGACCAGACCCAGCACGTGATCTGGCGGATCGAAAACGGCGAACTCGAAGGCATCACCCCAAAGGTCACCGTCCTCATGCTCGGCACCAACAACAGCGGCGCCGCCCCCACCGGGCACACCGCCGCCGAGATCGCCGCCGCCGACAAAAAAATCGTCGAACTCATCCGCCAAAAAATTCCCGGCACCAAGGTCCTCCTCCTCGCGGTTTTCCCCCGCGGTGCCCGCAAGGACAACACCGGCAAGATCACCGATTCCGCCATCACCGACGCCGCCCGCCGCACCGAAATTATCAACCTCGTGAATGTCGAACTCGCCAAACTCGACGACGGCGTGAACGTCCGCTTCCTGAGCATCAACGACGTGTTCCTCGGCCAGGACGGCAAGATTCCGTTTTCAGTCATGCCCGACCAGCTGCACCCGAACACCGCCGGCTACCAACTCTGGGCCGACGCGATCAAACCGCTTTTGACCGAGATGTTGAAGTAATCGCCCCGCGCGCCACAATGCTGCGGGCCCACGCGGTCGTCGAAAGGCCTGTCATGCTAAGCGGAGCGAAGAATGACAAACAAGAAACCCGTTTTCGCCCCCGTCACTCCTTCCCGAAACTGAGCAGCTCCATCTCGAAGACGAGCGTGGCGCTGCGGCCGATTTTCGGCGGCTGGCCACGCGTGCCGTAGGCCAGCTCGGGCGGGACGATGACGAGCCACTTGTCGCCCTTCCGCATCAGCTGCAAAATCTGATCCCAGCCCTCGATCACCATGTCGCGACGCACGCGAAACGTGAAGGGCTGCGCCGGATCCTTCGCGGAGTCGAAGACCTTGCCGTCGAGCAGCCGGCCCTCGTAGAGCACGTTGACCTTATCCCCGGACTTCGGCGTCTCGCCGGTGCCGGCCTGCAGCACGACGTAGCGGATGCCCGTCTGCGTCTTCTTCGCGTTGGGCCAGTTCTTCTCGACGATTTCGAGCGCCTCGCGCGGAAGTTTTTCGCGCTGCGCGCGGAGGACAGGCGAGGCGGCCACGGCCACGAGCGCCAAAACCAAGGAGAGTTTGATCAAAGATTTCACAGGGAACACGGATAAGACTTTCCGGCATCCGTGTCACCCGTGTATTCCGTGGTCAAAGCCTATTTATGCCCGCCCGCCCTTCCGTCGTCATCGTCTGCCCCAGGGAATTCAAGTTCACCGACCACGCCGCCACCGTGGAGCGCCCGCATCTCAGCGATGTCGCGGAGCTCACGACCGCGTGGCTCGATTTCGACGCGCCGTTTCCCACGTCGGTTCTCGACGCGCATGCTCTCATCCTCTGGCACGGCCCGCTCGTCACCGCGCCGGTGATTGCGCAGCTGAAAAACTGCCGCGCCATTATCCGCAACGGCGTGGGTTTCGACAGTGTCGATGTGGCTGCCGCTGTGAAAGCGGGCATCCCTGTCTGCAACGTGCCCGACTACGGCACCGAGGAAGTCGCCGACCACGCCATCGCGCTCATCCTCGCGCTCTATCGGCAACTCTTCCCGCTGGACGCCGTTGCCAAGCAACTCGCGTGGCACATCGACGTCGCCCCGAAGATGCGCCGGCTCCGCACCCAGACCCTCGGCCTCGTGGGCCTCGGCCGCATCGGCACCGCGACCGCGCTGCGCGCGAAGGCGTTCGGTTTCCGCGTCGTCTTCTACGATCCCTACGCGCCGGCAGGCACGCACAAGGCCGTGGGTATCGAGCGCGTCAACTCCCTCGCCGCACTCCTGAAGATCGCCGACACCGTCTCCGTTCACTGCCCGCTGAGCGCCGAGACACGCGGTCTGATCGGCGAAAAGGAAATCGCGCAGATGAAACCGGGCTCCTTCCTCGTGAACACCGCGCGCGGCGATGTCGTGGACAAGGCTCCGGTCTTCGCCGCGCTGCACTCCGGTCACCTGGCCGGCGCCGGCCTCGATGTCGTGGAAAACGAACCCCTCCGCACCGTCGACGAAGCCGCGACGCCCAACCTCATCTGCACCTGCCACGCCGCCTTCTGCTCCCCCGAGGGCATGGTCGAGATGCGCAGCACCTCCGCCAAGATCGCCCGCGCCGCCGTGCTCGGGCAACCGGTGTGGAATCGGGTGAATTGAAGTAGGGCGGGCTTCAGCCCGCTCTCCGTTCGCACGCACGCTGCGGAGAATGGCGGGCTGAAGCCCGCCCTACCTCCGGATCGCCTCATGCTGCGCGACCAGCGACAGCGCCTGGCCGAGCAGTGTTTTTCCCGGCTCCATGCGATGCCACGGTGACGCACCCGACGGGTGCGGCAGCGGAATGCAGTCCACCGCGTGGCCGCGATATTCGATCTCGAATTTTTTCCCGATGGTCTCGATGAGCGGGCGCTCGCCGAGGAATTGCGCGATGGCGAGTTTGCCGACGGGGAGCACGAGTGTCGGTTTCAGCAACACGAACTCACCCTCAAGCCAGGCAGAGCACTCCGCGATTTCTTTGGGCGCGGGCACGCGGTCGCCGCCGGTTTCCCTTTTTCCGGGGAAACAGCGGCACACGGCGGCAAAATAAATCCGGTCGCGCACCTCGTCTTCGCTCCAGCCGAGCGCGCCGTGAAACCACTTGAAGAGCGTCTTGCCCGCCGTCCACGCAAAGGGCCGGCCGAGTTTCGGCTCCTTGTCGCCCGGCGCCTGGCCGATGAGGATCACACGGCTCGCGACCGCCCGACCCACCACGGCGGGCCGGTGCATCTGCGGACAGCGCTCGCACACGCGGAGCGCGGCGAGATGTTTTTCGATGGCGGCGTTCGCGCCCATGCGACTACGGCGTGTGCACAAACTCCGGGTGCAGTAGGCCAGCGCGCTTGCGCGCGCCCAATCCGCGCTCGCAAGCGAGCTGACCTACAAAAACCCGATCCGGCGAGAACGGCATTTTGAAAACACGCCCTAGCGCCGGCTCTTGAACCGGCGGAACCCTCCGCGCGGTTGCAGCGTGCCCGGATTGCCACCATTCGAGCGGCCCTGCGGGGCGGGCTGGGCCGGGCGCGGGGCCAGCGGCTTGTAGGGAAAGCCCTCGAGCTGCAGCTCGGGAATTTTCGCGCCGATGAAGCGCTGGATGTCGCGGATGTCGCCGTAGTTTTCCGGCGTCACGAGCGTTAACGCATCGCCGACCGCCTGCGCCCGGCCCGTGCGGCCGATGCGGTGCACGTAGTCCTCGGGCTTCTCTGGCACATCGTAGTTGATGACGTGCGAGATCCCGGCGACGTCGATGCCGCGCGCGGCGATATCGGTCGCGACCATCACCTCATATTTACCGCTCTTGAAACCGGCGAGCGCCTCGATGCGCTGGTTCTGCGAGCGATTCGCATGGAGCACGGCGACGCTGTGGTTGGCCGCCTTCAGCCGGCGCGCAATCTTGTCGGCGCCGTGCTTGGTGCGGGAAAAGACGAGCACGCTGTCAAAATCGGTCTTCGCCAGCAACGCGACCAACAGGTCGAACTTCTGCTCAAACGCCACCGGGTAGAGCGCGTGCTTCACCGATTCGTTAATCGAGCGGTTGATGCCGACCTCGACGCGCGTCGGGTTGCGCAGCGCGAACGACGCGACCGCCGCAATCTCCGGCGGCACCGTAGCCGAGAAGAACAGCGTCTGCCGGTTTTTCGGACAGCGGCTGATAATGTCCTTCACCACAGGGAGAAAGCCCATGTCGAGCATCCGGTCCACCTCGTCGAGCACGAGGATCGAAATATCACGCAGCGAAATTGCGCCCTCCTTCAGGTAGTCCATCAGACGGCCGGGTGTGGCGACGATGATGTCGACGCCACGGCGCAGCTCCGCGCGCTGGTTGCCGTAGCCCACGCCGCCGAAAATCGCGACGCCGCGGATGTCCGTAAAGCGTGCGAAATCACGGAAGGACGTCTCGACCTGTGCGGCGAGTTCGCGCGTGGGCTCGAGCACAAGCACGCGGGCGTTCTGGCCCTTCGCATGCGCGCCGAGCCGCGTGAGAATCGGGAGCGCGAAGGCCGCGGTCTTGCCCGTGCCCGTCTGCGCGGAGCCGATGAGATCGCCGCCGCCGAGCACGACGGGAATGGCACGCAACTGGATCGGCGTGGGATCGGTGTAGCCGGCGGCTTGCACTCCGCGGAGGACGTTGTCGGAAAGATTGAGAGCTTTAAAAGGCATGACTTACTTAATTTGTCATTCTGAGCGCAGCGAAGAATCCAGTTGGACACTCGTTGCTAAGCAGAGGCGCGAACCTCCAGTTGGATTCTTCGCTTCGCTAAGAATGACAAGCAAAGGAAGGCCCTTGCGGGCGAAAAAAAGGACGGAGCTCCTCAGGAGCTCCGTCCCTCGAAAAACCGTTTCGTTAAAAACGTCAGGTCTTAGTAACGACGCTCGCCGCGATCGCGATCGCCACCGCGACCGCCGCCGCCGAAGCCGCCGCGACCACCGCCGCCGCCGCCGCCGAAGCCACGACCGCCGCCGCCGCCGCCGAAGCCGCCGCCCGGACGCTCTTCCTTCGGACGCGCCTCATTGACCGTCAGCTGGCGACCGCCGAGGTCGACGCCGTTCATCTTCTCAGCCGCGACCTTGGCCTCTTCGGCCGTGCCCATGGTGACGAACGCGAAGCCGCGGGGGCGGCCGGTCATCTTGTCCATGGCGACGTAAACGTCGGTGACAGCGCCGAACTGGCCGAAGGAGGAGCGGAGCTCGTCTTCGGTGGTCTTGAACGACAGATTGCCGACATATAGTTTGGAATTACTCATGTGATGTCTCGTAGATCCTTCGTCTGCTGCCAGTCCGTTCCCAACTTGGGTTTCGAAATCATCACTTAAGCCAAACGCTCAGCCAACGACTCACCAGTAACTGTCACCTAACGCTATCTCTAACGATAAGCAG
>JANXSC010000537.1 GCA_025352845.1 Opitutaceae bacterium | reverse complement strand
GGCTGGAAGTTGCTGCCGAACTTCACGCCGTAGGGCGGATCGAGATAGATCATCTGCACCTGCCCGCCGAGCGATTCGTAGCGCAGCAGCGAATTCATCGCCACGAGCGCGTCGCCCAAAATCATCCGGTTCACCCACGCGTCGCTGTGCGCGTAGGCCTTGAGGAGCTGGTCGGCCTCGGAGTGGCGCGGGTCGCCGAAGAGATTGTCCACCAGCGAAAGCTGCTCCTCGCCCGAGCGCCGGTGGCCCTTGAGCGTCTCGAGGATGGCCCGGGTGGAGAGCCGCTCATGGATGAAGAGTGGCAGCGTCGGCACGTTGAATGAGAGCCGCTCGGCCTTCCCAGCCCAGTTGAGAAACGGGCGCGAAGCGCGCTTGAGCTGCTCGATCGCGCCGCGCGCCGCCGTGTGCGCCGCGCGCAGCCGCGCCAGCTCCGCCTCCACCTGCTTCCGCTCCGCCGGTGCGAGCGCGCGTGCGACGGTCTTCTCCAACTCCGCCAGCGAGCGGGCCATCTGCGCGACGTGTTTCTCCGCCTCCGCCAGCGCGGCCTCGGCAACCTCGCGGCCGGGATTCTGCCCGTCGAAATTCAGCTCCGGCGCGAGCGACGAATCGTAGCGGTATGCGGTCGGCTCCTTCTTCTGGCGGAAACGGTCCTGCGTGCCGACCTCGGGACGGAGCGGGGTCTTCGCCTCGGGGTGGCGGTAGGCCTGCGTCTCGGGTCCACCCTTCGCCTTTTTCGCCGCGGGTTTGGTCGCAGCCTGCGCCGCGCGTTGAGCGGCGGACAACTCGGGCACGACTGACTCTACCTCACCGACAGCGAAAAGTTCGGACTTGGGCGGCGAGGAGAGGGCTGATTTGGTGGAAGCGGGCTTGCGCGGCATGGGGGCCGAAGTGCGGCGCGAGAGAGGGTTGCGGCGCGAGGTGAGTTGCGCAAGCGCGGGGTTATGGAGGCAAGTTTTGGGAGGCTCGGCGGGTGGGCGGCGTGAAGAGCGCCATCCGAATGGTGATGCGACGCGCCATGTTCGCGGCGGCCCGGGCGGGCGTGACGCCGAGCCATTAGTTCGCCGCTTTCTTTTTCGAGGCGGGGGAGTCTTTCCCGTCGTCGTTGGCGGGAGCCGCGGGCTTTGCGAGCGTGGGCTCGCCCTTGAGCCAGCCGAGGGACGCGAGGAATTTGTCGGTGGCGACGAGCGTCGCGAAATAGGAGCTGTTGTCGCCACGGCCGTAGTTGAAGAAGCCGTGCGTCTGGCCTTCGTAGCCGACGAGCTCGCAGCGGTTGCCGGCTTTTTTCATCGCGTTGGCGAATACCTCTGCGGTCGCGTAGGGCACCGTGGTGTCGGCCTTGCCGTGAAAGATGATCGTGGGCGGCGCGCCTTTTTTCACGTGATGCGCGGGCGAGATTTTTTCCGGGGTGGTGCCGAGGCGCTCCTCGGGCACGCGCGTGCCGAAGCCCTCGAGTGGGAGGCCTTCCATCGGCGCGAGGACGAGCGCGGGATTGAAGAGGACGAGCGCGTCGGGCACGGAACTGATTTTGGCGTCCTCGGTCGGCTCGTCGAAATCAGGGAGCGTGCCGGTCGCGGCGGCGATGTGGCCGCCAGCAGAGCCGCCGCCTGCGGCGATTCGGTGCGGGTCGAGCCCGAGGCGCGTGGCGTTGGCGCGCAGCCAGCGCACGGCGGACTTGGCGTCGGCGACGCACGCGGTCGGCTTCACCTGCTGACGCGACGCGACGCGGTAGTCGGCCGTGATGGCGACGATGCCGCGCGAGGCGAGATAGCGGCAGTGTTGCTCGAACTGGGTGGGCGACCCGTTGGTCCAGCCGCCGCCGAAAAAGAACACAATGGCGGGGCGGTTTTCCTTCGGGCCGGTCGCAGGCTCGAAGATGAACAGGGAGAGTTTGGTGTCGCCGACGGTCTTGTAGATCTCGGCGCGCGCACCATCGAACGTGGGTGGGTAGGGCTGCGCGGCGGGAAGGGACGAAAGCGACGCGAGGGACAGGAGGGATGCGAGGGTGAGAAGGCGGAGGGTGGTGGGTTGCATGGGGAAAACTGAGAGTGATGCGCCGCGCGCAGTGCGCGGGTGCATGCCAGAGTGTCTGGCGGAGCGACGCTTTTCCAAGCGCCCTTTTTTAGGCGGGCCGACGGCTGGAAAGCCGCCGCTCCGGTGCGGAAAAGCGCTGTCATACCAATCGCCCATGATTTCTAGACCTTTGGTTCAGGTGTAGCCGGGGTCGCTGACCTCGGTCCGGGGTCGGCGACCCCGGCTACATCGGGCGGAAATAAGTCCGATTCTCACGGGACGTTGGTATGAGACGCCCCCAAGGAGAAACATTTCGAACCGGGTCACCACGAAATACACCAAAGACACGAAAGCCTGATTTTTTCGTGTGTTTCGTGTATTTCGTGATGCCGCGGTTTACGGGGGTCGAATCAGAATTTCCGCGTGGCCGAGAGATACCAGAAGCGGCCCTCGGAGGTGTAGAGCGCGCCGGGGTAGCCGGTGGTGTTGCCGCCGCCGCCGTAGGCCTGCGGCGGATCCCAGTCGAAGAGGTTGCGCACGCCGAGACTGACCTTCGTGTCGCGGAGCGCGGGACGCGCGGCGCTGCGAAATGCATAGGTCACCTGCGCGTCGGTGATGTAGCGGTCGCGAACGTGGTAGGGATTGAAGTTCGCGTCGGTGTCGTTGAAGCCGTCGATGTAGTTCACGCCGAGGTAGGCGGTCAGGCCCTTGTAGGCCCAGTTGAGATTCACGCGGCCGCGCAGCTTGAGATAACCGTCGGCACCGACACCGGTGGAATCGCTCCCTAGCACATTGCGCAACGGCACGCCGAGCACCGCCGCCTGATCAAAGCGCGTCATGAGCGTCCATACCGTGCTCAGCTCGAAGCGGCCGAGTGAGTCGGTGGGATATTGGTAGCCGCCGCTGAAATCCCAGCCCTCCACCTTGGTCCGGCCCACGTTGTAGAAAAGCGAGTTTACGACTCCGATCGCGCCGGAGTTGGTGAAGGTGACACTCTCGCCCGGCAGCGGCGCGCCCGTGACGCCGAAGGCACGGAAGACCGTGTTCTGCGGATTCGCGCGCACGGTGCCGTCACGCGTGATCGCCCAGAAATCCGCGCCGAGCGTGAGGCCCTTCAAGCCGTGCTTCGCCGGCGACCAGACGAAGCCGACGTTGAAATAATCGGTCTTCTCCGCCTCGAGCCGCCGGTTGCCGCGGAGCGTGATCGATTGCTCGGGCTCGACGAAGAAATCGCGCGGGTCGAGAATCGCCGAGAGCACGGAGATGGGCGAGGAGTAGAGTTCGTAGAGCGACGGCTCGCGAAAGCCCTTCGAGTAGCTGGAGCGCAGCGTGAGCTCCCGCGCGATCGGCTGCCAGCGAAGCGTGCCCTTTGGCACCGTCACATCGCGATTGCTGGTGAAAAATTTTTCGTGGCGCACGGATCCGCCGGCCTCCAACCGCGCGAAGATCGGCACGCGCGTCTCGAAGAAGAGTCCGCCGACCTTGCGTTGCGCGCGGGTGAAGGCGCTGGGCGCGCTGCCGATGATGTCGCCGGCGACCCCGTAGGCGCTGGGATTCTGCTTCAACTGCTCGCGCCGAAAATCTCCACCGAACGCGATCCCGACCGGGCCAGCCGGCAGCGCGAAGAGTTCGCGCGTCGAGCCCACGGCGTTGAGCTGGCCCAGCGTGGATTCGTTTTCGTCGCGGATATCGACGTGCACGTAGTCCGCAAAAACCTGGTTGGCCGCGATGGGATTTCGGAAGTAGCCGAACGGATTGTAGGGCGTGGTCGTGCCGATGTAGCGGGGGCTGCGCGGATCGAAAATCGGCGAGGCACCGTTCACGATTTCGTTGAAGCGGGTCGCGGAATCGAAGCGACTGCGGGAGTGCTCGCGCACGGAACTGAAGCTGAACGACGCGTCGAAATTCCATTTGCCCGCGATGTTTTCGCCCTTAATCCCGCCGGTGGCTAGAAAGGCTTCCGTGGCGGAGCGCACGATGCGGTTGCCGAATTCCACGAGCCGGCCGCGGGAATCGTCGGAGATATCCTGGTTGAAGGGATTGAAGGGATTGAAAGCGCCGGCGGGGGCGAGGCGTTGCGCCGTGTTGTTCACAAAGCGCGTGCCGGGGCCCGCGAAAATGATGTTGGGATTGATGGGCGTGCCGGCGGCCACGGTCTGAGCCTGACCAAGCATCGGAATGCTAACCGTGAGCAGCGGCGCGGCGGTGCGCGCGGGGATCACGATGTCCACCTGGCCGGGTGTGCTGAAATCGCCCGTGGCCGTCGGCGCGAGCTGGTATTCCGTGTCGACCAGCTGAAACGAAAAATCCCCGTAGGCCTTCACGTGGTCGGTGCCAAAAATCTTGCGCTCGCCAAACGCCATCGCGCCCACGCGCCGCACGTCGGGATAGGAGGTCGCATACTCGTTCGGGTTGAACGTCGAGGAGCGCGCGCCGGAGTAGGTGTATTGCGACGCGGGCCGCTGGCCGTTGTTGGCAGCGTCGGCGCCGGATTGCCCAAAAATGCTCAGCGTAAAATTCGCGACCCCGCGGATCGGCGCGGTTACCTGCTGGCCGAGCGCCGCGCTGATCGCGAAGCGCGAGAGCAGGAGGTTGAACGGACTCGAGTTGGCACTGAGAAACGGCGGTGCCGCCGAGTAGTCGCGGTCGCGATCCATGATCGCGCCCTTGCGGTAGAAGTTGAAAGCGACGATGAGGCTCGTCTTGTCGGTGTTCGCGCCCGTCGCGATACTCGCGACGATCTCGGAGGAATCTTTGTTGGTCGTGTTGCCGTAGGTGAGGAGCACCTCGCTGCCCGACATGCCGCGGCGCAGCTTGAGATTGATCACGCCCGCCACCGCGTCGGCACCGTAGAGCGCAGAGGCCCCATCCTTGAGCACCTCGATGCTGTCGACCGTCGAAAGCGGAATGGTGTTGAGATCGACAAACGCCGTCGTGCCGCCGACGCCGACGGGATAGGGCGCGACGCGACGGCCATTGATGAGCACGAGCGTGGCCTCGGGCCCGAGACCACGCAGCGAGATGGCGCTCGCGCCCGGCGTGAAGCCGAGGGCGTTGTTGGAGACGGGCACGGAGCCGGCGTTGGCGACGGTGATTTTTTGGAGGAGCTCCGCGGTGCTGGTAGCGCCGGATTCCTCGATGGCCTTGCGATCAATGCGGACGACCGGCGACGCGCCCGCCTCGACGGCAGTCTCCGTTGTGGGGATGTAAGAGCCGGTGACGACAAACGCCGGGAGTTTCTTCGGCTCCGCGTTGTCGGCGGCCGGCGCAGCCTGACCGAAAAGCGTGGCGCTCGAAAAGCGCACGCCTGCAAACACACTGAACGTTGCGACAAGTGCCCGCAGACAAAATAAGTTCATGGGTAAGATGGACCGGAAGGTGAGGTGAGAAAACCGCCGGCACTCCGCCTCCCGCAAGATAAATGACGCGCCCTACCCGAGCGCCAGCAACCCGCCGACGCAAAGCTCCGTCACGCCGGCCGCCAGCTCGCCATCGGAGAGCACCTTGGCGCGGAGCCCGCCGCGGCCGCGCAACCATTCCTCGGCGCCGGGCGCGACGGCCGCGTTCATCCAATGGCACGGTTTCGCCTCGCCCATGCCTTCAAATTCAATTCCGCCGAGCGTAAAGCGCGCACCGATCAGATCGGGCAGGTGAATGCCTTCGACCAAAACATTGCGCCGAAAAACTTCGGGCCGGAGCGCCGGCACAACCAACGCGGCGCGCGCCGCGAGAAAAACCTCCCACGCAAAAAACGTAATCTGACCGTTGTAGTCCGGCCGATAACCGAAAAACCGATCACCCTCGATGCCCCAGCCGGCGCGCACCCGCACGGCCGGCTTATCGACCGCCGCATGCGCACCCGCGGTCTGGCCGTGCCGGCCAAAAAAATTATGGCCGGGCGAAATGAAGAGGTGGCGGATGACGGCGGCGGCGTTCAAGGCGATGCACCAATCTCATCACAACGCGTGCCAACGCGCAACCCGCGCGTCCCGCCTCGTGGTTGGTGCAAAAATCCAGCGGGCGCGCCCTCAAAACGCCTTCCGCAGGCTCAAATATCCGAAGCGGCCACCGGGGCGGCCGACGAGACCCTGATTATAGCCGACGCTCGTGTTGTCGAGCGGGGGGTCGCGGTCGAGAATGTTTTCGAGACCAAAGGTAACGCGCATGTCACCGAGTTTGGAGGTCTTCGCGAAAGCGTAGCTGAGCGAACCGGAGAACGTGTAGTAGCGGCCGACCTCCCAACCGTCGCGGCGCAGATCACGATAGCGGTGGATGTAGGTCATCCCGAGATTAGCGCCCCACGTCTTGCGCTGCCAAGCCACGGAGGACTGGCTCCGGTAGCGCGGCAGGTTGCGGCCGACATTGCTGACCACGGCATCGTTGCTGAAACGCCGCGTGGAATAGAAGCCGTAGTAGGTCCACGTGCTCGTGATGTTGAACTGGCCATACTCGACGGTGCGCAAGCGGTAGCGCAGGCCGTAGTCGTAAAAGCGCACGAGCTGTTGGGCGAGGTTCACCGCCGAGTCGGTGAGGTAGAGAATGCGGCCAGGCACGGTGACGGTTTCGCCGGGACGGACCGGTATGCTTGCGCCGGCTGCACCGGAGAGAACGTTGATGTTGTTCGGCGTGCTGTTGGTGAACGTCTCCGACTGCGGATCACGGATCACGAGATCGCCGGTGCTGGTGAGTTCGTTCTGGCGGATGAAGGTCGTGCCAAGCCCGGAGGTGATGAGATTTTTCTGCTCGATGATGCCGTGGGCGAAATCGAGCGAGAGGCCGTTGATTTTTTTCCACGGCGCGTCGAACACGAGGCCCACCTGTTTCGAGATGCCGTCCTCGGGCTGCAGGTTGCGGTTACCCGAGGTCTTCACGAGCCGTTGAAACGTGCTCGCGTCCACCGGATCGCCGGTGAGCGCCTGCGGGCGGCGCAGATCGGGCAGGCCGCTGGAAAGGCCCTCGCGCACACCGCCGTAAAGCTGCGGGAGCGTGGGCGAGCGGAAGGTCTCGTTGTAGGTGCCGCGCAACAGGAGCGCGCGGAATGGGCGGAAGCGCAGGCCGACGGAGGGCTTCACGCCGCTGTCGTAGCCATCGCTGAATTTCTCGAAGCGTGCGGCGCCGCTCAGCTCGACGGTGTGGAGAAAGCGGAAGCGCCGCTCCTTCACGAGCGGCACGCGCAGCTCGGCGGACACGGAGTTGACTGTGCGCGAGGCATTCGTGGGATCGGCAAGGCGGACTTGGCCGATAATGTCGTCGAGCACCGTGGAGAGATCGTCGTTCTTGGTGTTGAAATGTTCGGCGCGGTGCTGGCCGCTGAGCGAGCTGCCGACCTTGCCCCACGGGAGGGAAAATAATTCCGTGGTGCTCACGCGCGCGTCGAAGAGCAGCGTGTCGGCGTCGCCATTCTGGCCGGAGATGACCTTGAGGCTGTCGATGGTGGCCTGATTGTTTTTGAAATTCGGGCCGCCGAAAATGTTCAGCGCGTCCGGCGTGGTCTTCGCAAGCGCGGCACGCACGCGACTCTCGCTGATGGCATTGGTGGTGCGGTCGCTCGACTCGTTTTTCGTATAGGCGGCGCCGATGTCCCAATCGAAACGCCCGGCGATAATGCCATGCACGCCCGCGCGGGAGCCGAGCGACTTGCTCGAAATTTTCCCGATGCGCGGCCCGATCTCGATCGGGCGGTAGGTGAACGCGAGCGGGATGCCGAATGGGTTGTAGTAGTTGGCGGCGGGGACGAGGATGTTGTTGTCGCCCGCCGTGGAGATCGGCGACGGCGCGAGGTGCGTCTCGGACTTGGTCTGCGTGTAGCTGATCGACGCGTCGAAATCGACCGTCGGGGAAAACTGGTAGCCGAGGCCAGTGCTAAGGCTGCGGGAAATGCGCTCGGGGACGTTCCACACCCACGGCTGGAAATTGTAGGAGTTGGAAAACTCGCCGGCGGGAAAGGCCCGCGCGACATATTGCGCGGCAGTGGGGCGGCCGGGATTATTTTCGCGCGGCACCGAGGCGAAACTGCCGGAGCTGCCCAGATTGCCGGCGTTGAGGCCGCCCGTGCCGGGGAGATTCGTGGCCATCGTGCCCGTGAGCGGATTGAGAATCGCGGAGGAAGTGAGATTATTTTTCGGATCGGTGAGCTGGCCGACGGTGGGCACGCCGACCGTCGCGTATGGGCCGGTGGCAGAACGGCCGTCATAGGCGCTATTGGCCGTGGCAGTCGGGCGGAGATTGGCGGCGTATTTCAGCGCGTCGTAGGCGCGCCAGCGCTCGGTCTGATCGGCGTTGGCGGAGAAAGGCTGATCGATCGCAGCGTTGGCGTGACGGGAGGTGTAGGTGTAGTTCACGTTCACGCGGGCCTTGCCAGCGCGCGTGCCGCCGAAAAGGGAAACGGAGAGCTCGCCGCCGTCGGTCTTGAAATAATTGCCGTAGCGCGTGGTGATTTCGCCGCCGACGAAATTTTGGCGCGTGATGATATTGATCACACCGGCCGTGGCATCGGAGCCGTAGATCGCGGAGGCGCCATCCTTGAGCAGCTCGACGCGCTCGATGAGCGAGACAGGGATGCGGTTGAGATCGACGAAGACGGTGCCGTTGCTCGAAATGCCGTTCGGTGCCTGGCGGCGGCCATCGACGAGCACGAGGGTGTTGTTCGGCCCGAGGAAGCGCAGGTCGATCGCGGTGGCACCGCGCACGAAACTCGTCGTGCCGCCCTCGTTGATGCCAAGGGTGGTCGCCTCGGGGATATCGCGCATGATGTCGGTGAGATTATCCATGCCCGAGAGATCGATGTCCTCGCGGGTGATGAAGCGCACGGGCGACGGGCCTTCGGCATCGGTGCGCTTGATGAGGGATCCAGTGACCTCAAATTTCTCAAGCGCCGCGGGCGCGGCGGAAGAAACGGTTGGCGCGGCGGGGGCCTGGGCAGCGAGATGCGGGGCGCAAACGCACGCGACAAGGCCGGCGCACGCAGCCGCACGCGCGGCCGCCAGCAGCGGAGAGTTCATAGCGGGGTAGGGTTGAGGACTGGGGTGTCACCGGCCGCCGTGGAAACCGCGACCGGGTTGTGGTGACGCGGCGAGACAGCCGCCCGCACGGAAAATAGGCAACGGCGAACTCAGAGCCGCGCCGTCATGACCCCGCCTCTGCGTCGCGACTAGAATTCCCGCCGCACGCGCAGGTTGAGCACGATGCCGTTGGCACCGCCGGCGTCCACGCCGCGCTCATCAAAGCCGTAGGTCGTGTAGCCGTTTTGCGGCGGGCGATGATTGAGGGCGTTGTTCGCGCCAAGCGAAAGGTTGTAGCCCTTGAAACCGCGGTAGGTGACCGAGGTGTTGACGACGGTGAAAACATTTTCACCCCAGCGGCCGGCCGTGAAGCCGGTGTTGTAGAATTTGCCCACGACATCGGCGGTCGCGGAGGTCGTGAAGTTTTTGTAGCGCCAGTTCAGGCCGTAATTGCCGCGCCAGATGGGGGCGTTGTAGCGGCCGGTGACGTTGGAGAAACCGGCGCCGAGCCCGGAATCGGAGCCGCGTTTGACGAGCTGCGTGGCGTCGGCCGAAATGCCGAACGAGCCGTAGCGCTCGGTGCGCAGCGCGTAGCGCACGCCAAAGTCCCACGTCTGCGAGAGCTGGAAGCCGAGGTTTTGGGAAATGCCGGCGTATTGGGTCACTGGTCCGAGCCAGCCGGCGGGATCGGTGGGGAGGTTCGGACCCCGCGTGATCGCGTTGGGGAACTGCTGCAGGCCTTCGGGCGAAAACAGGAAGGCTTGCGTGAGCGTGAAGATCGCGCCGCGAATCTTGTGGTCGAAGTATTCCGCGGTGAAGCTCAGGCCCTTGATCGCGGGGAGCTCGAAGACGAAGCCGATAAACTGCACCTTGCCCAGCTCGGGCCGGAGATTGGGATTGCCGCCTTGGATCACGCGCACGGTGCGGGCGCCTTCGCCGGGACGGAAGGGGTCGGTGGTGAGAGTCGTTGAAGCAATGGTGCGAGCTTGGTGCGTCTGCCCGAGGTCGGGCGCCTTGAACGATTCGGAGTCGGAGGCGCGCACAAGGACGTTGACGAATTTGTTTTTCGGCAGGTTGAGCTTCGCGCTGTATTTCGGTTTCGTGGCGTGGCCGAAGTCGCTGTAGTATTCGTGCCGGCCGGCGACTTGAACTTCGAGCCACTTTTGGAGCGGCAGCAAAAGCTCGAGATAGGCGGAGTTGACGTGGCGCCGGCCGTGGAAGGTGAGGTTCGGGGTGAAGCCGACATAGGTGTTGGTATCGGGGTGGCCGCGCAGGTCTTCCTCGCGAAACTCGTAGCCGGTCGCGACGCCGAGCTCGCCCGCGCCCTTGAGCGGAATCTGCCACGCCTTGCCGGAGGTCGAGAGATCGTAGCTGAACGAATCGATGATGTTGTTACGATCGGCGGAGCGCACGAGCACGTCGGTGATGAGCCGGGGATTGTCCGACGGACCGAAGGGGTTGAACGCCGTCGTGCGGGTGGTGCCGGAGAGGATCGCCGTCATGGCCGCCGCCGGGATGTAATCCGTGTAACGCGCGGCGCGATCGACGCCGTAGCTCACGGCGGACTCCCAATCCCAATGCTTCGCGGTCGTTCCCCGCACGCCGACGAGAAAAGAATTCGCGAGGTCGGAGACCTGGCGTTTCTGGTCGGTGTCGCCGCTGTGGAAGGTAAACGCGACCGGCGTGACCGCGCCGGCCGTCAACGGAATGCCGAAGGGATTGTAGGGATTGGTGGCGGGGAACGTGAAACCGGAGAGTGCGGTGCTGTAAAAAAACTGCGCGGTGTTGTAGTAGTTGCTGCTCCGCGAAATCGAGACCGAGGCGAAGGCGGTGAGGTGGTCGTTCAACTTGCGTTCGAGGCTCATGTAGCCGCTCGTCTGCTCGACGTTGGGCTGCATCTGCTGCACGCCGCCGAAATCGAAGCGGTTGCTGACGGGGATCGAGGTCGTCGCGGTGCCGACGAAAACGAAATCGGATTTCTTCGGATTGGCGGTCTTCGTGGCGTTCGGAATAATGTAAACGCCGGCGGGCCCGAGGCCGACGGTCGCCGCCTGCGCCGCGGTGAACGTGACGTAGCTGGGCTGGTTGATGGTGCTGAACTGATCCTGGCCCTTGCCGCCCATGTAGCTGAAGAAGGTGGAGTGCGTGCCGTAGTCTTGGATGAAGCTCGAGTGCTGGCTGCGGTGGCTCAGCGAGCCGAAAACGCTCCAGCCGTTTTTCACGGCGCCGGCGGAGGCGGTCACGCGCCGGTTGAGCATATCGTGGTGCGGCGAGTTGGAGACGTTGAACTCCACCGTGGCACCGCTGAAATTTTTCTTGAGGATGATGTTGGCCACGCCGGTGATGGCGTCGGAGCCGTAGATCGCCGAGGCGCCGTCCTTGAGGAACTCGATGCGCTCCACCGCGCCGGCGGGAATGCTGTTGAAGTTGAACACCGTGACCGGCGTGCCGTTGATGCCATTCGTGAGCGCATACGGGACGCCGCGGCGGCCGTTGATGAGCGTGAGGAAATGATTGGAGCCGAGGCCGCGCGGATTGGCCGTGCCCGCGCCGAGGACGAAGCTGCCGACCGTGATCTCGGAGTTGGTCTGGTTGTTGTTGAACGAGAGGTTCGACACGAACTCGCCGAGCGTGGCGTAGCCCTTGTCCTCGATCTCGGCGGCGGTGAACACCAGCACGGGTGCGGGCGTCTCGTAGTCCACGCGCGCGATGTGCGAGCCGGTGACCTTGAAGGGCTCGAGCTTGGCGGGGGCATCGGAGTCCTTTTTCTCCTCGGGCTTCGGCGCGTCCTGCGCGAAGAGCGCGGAGGCGAGGAGGGAGGTGATGAGAGCAAAGTGCGCAGCCGCAAACGCGGCCGCCGAACAACGGTTTTTCATGGTGTTGGGTGTCAGACGGTGGGGCCACCGGTTGTGCAGACGGCAGGGAAACTGACCGAGCAGGACGAACGCCAATCGCGCGGAGGTTGCAATCCCCTTTTCCCCCGCGTGACCACCGCGGATGTAACAGGAAGTGAGGTCAACGTTGGGAGTGGCACGGGCATCTTGCCCGTGGTTTTCAGCCCACGGGCGGGACGCCCGTGCCACCGCAGGCACCGGGCTGACCTCACTTGCTGTTACACCCGACCACCGCGCCGCCCTACCCTTTCGGCTTCGCCGGCGAATCGATCACCTTGGCGGGGCCGATGTCCACGCGGCCGCCGGGAGCCGGGACGTATTTTTTCAGGAAGGCGTCCACGCGCGTGAAGAACGCGATGCGCTTCTCCTCCAGCCGGAAGCCGTGGCCCTCGTCGGCCTCGATGATCATCTCGAAGGTCTTGCCGGATTTTTTCAGCGCGCGCTCCATGTCGAAGCCGTGATCGATGTGGACGCGCGGATCGTTTTTGCCGTAGGCCATGAGCACAGGGGCGACGATCCGGTCGGCGAAGTGGACGGGCGAGGTGTCGTGGATGCGTTTGCGGTCGGCGGAGTCGCTGAGCATGCCGAGCCGGGTGTTGCGCCAATACATGCGGTCGGGCGGGGCCTCGCGGGGGATGAGGAGGTCGATGTTCGTCACGCCGACATAGTTGATCCCGGCGCAGTA
>JANXSC010000527.1 GCA_025352845.1 Opitutaceae bacterium | reverse complement strand
TCCTCCGGATGGGAGGCGGCGACATCATTCACTTCGCCGATGTCGGTGCGGAGCTCGAAGAGTTTCGCGGACTCAATTTTCGCGTTCTCGTATTTCGCCGGGATGCCGTCGCGACCGCCGGGCCGTCTGGCGAGCGTGCGCGACGTGTGCGGCAAAATCAGTTTCCAACGGCCGTCGCCGCTCACGACAGCCTGCAATTCGTTTTGCGCATACCAAATGCCGTAACCCTCGTGGGGATTTTTTGCGCCGGGCTGGCGCGCGAGCAGCGGCCAGATGTTGAGTCCATCGATCGGAGGAGAGGGAAGTTTCGCGCCGGTGAGCGCGGCAAAAGTCGGCAGCAGATCGATTGTCATCACGAAATCGTCGCTCGTCGCGCCCGCGGGCAGGTGGCCGGGCCAGCGCATGAGGCAGGGGACGCGCGTGCCGCCTTCCCACGACGTGCCCTTGCCCTCGCGCAGCGGTCCGGCGCTGCCGGCGTGCGTGCCGTAACTGAGCCACGGGCCGTTGTCGCTGGTGAAGATGACGAGCGTGTCGCGTTCGAGCCCGTGTTTCGCCAGGGTGCGCAGCACCTCGCCGACGGACCAGTCGATCTCCATGATGACGTCGCCGTAGAGGCCGTTTGCGGATTTGCCCTTGAACTTGTCGCTCACCGCGAGCGGGACGTGCGGCATGGAGTGCGCGAGGTAGAAGAAAAACGGCTGCGCCTTGTTGCGCTCGATGAACGACACGGCGCGCTCTGTATACCACGTCGTGAGGTTGCGCATTTTTTCCGGCGTGATCTCGGGATCGATGACCTTGCCATTTTCGTAGAGGGGAAGTTTGGGATAGGTGCCGGCCTTGGCCTCGGGGTGGTGCGGCCACATGTCGTTGGAATAGGGGAGTCCGAAGGACTCGTCGAAGCCGTGGCGGTTCGGCAGAAACGGCTCGCGGTGCCCGAGGTGCCACTTGCCCGCCATGCCCGTGGCGTAGCCGCGTGCCTTGAGCATCTCCGCGATCGTGGTCTCGCTGGCGTTGATGCCGTGGGTCGAGCTGGGTCCGAGTGCGCCGTGGATGCCGAGGCGATTCGGGTAGCAACCCGTGAGCAGCGCCGTGCGTGACGCGGAGCACACGGCCTGCGCGACATGGAAGTTCGTGAACTTCACGCCGTCGCGCGCGAGTCCGTCCAGGTTCGGCGTCGTGTAGCCCTTCGCGCCAAACACGCCGACATCGCCGTAGCCTTGGTCGTCGGTGAAGATGACGACGATGTTGGGCAAGCGTTCGGCAGCATGAAGCGAGGCGGTGATTGCAGCGAGGACGACGGTGAACAACGAGCGCATCATCCCTGTGAGTTGAAGTGGTCTCGGGCACGTTGGCGAGCTTCGGGAGTCGCCATCGCGCGAAGAGTAACCCGCGCGCTCCGTCGGATTTTCCGTTGACGCACCGGATCAAAAAGTAACTTTGTAGTTACCCGCGTGCCGTTTGCGCCGGGGCTCACACAATTCTTCCCACGCTCTCATGATCCCATCGAATTCGACCCGTCCCATGTTTGTTATGCTTCGGTTCGCGGCGATTTTTGCGCTGGCCGTTTCCGTTCCGGCCTTCGCCCAATCCTCCGGCTTGGTCACCGGCCAGGTGCGCAATGCCGCCACCTCCACCTTCCTTGAGGGCGCAGAGGTGAGCGTTGATGGCACCAGCCGCTCCGCTCTCACGGATCGCGAGGGGCGCTTCGAGATTACCCTGCCGTCGGGAATCACGACACTGGTCGTGCGCTACACGGGCTTGGAGGCGGAAAAGGTCACGATCGATATTCGCCCCGGAGCGCGGCTCGTGCAAAATGTCGCGCTGAACTCGGGCATCTACAAACTCGACGCAGTCACCGTCTCCGGCCCGCGCGAGGGCAGCGCGCAGGCGATCACACGGCAGCGCGAGGCGCCCAACGTGAAAAACGTCGTCGCCTCCGACAGCTTCGGCAACGTGGCCGACGGCAACATCGGCGATTTCCTCCAGCAGCTCCCCGGCATCACCGCCGTCTATGTCGGGGCCGACGTGCGCTCCGTGCAGATCCGCGGGATCGACGGCGCGCTCAACTCCGTGACGATGGACGGCGACCGCATGGCGAGCTCGCAGTCGGCGGGCGCCGGCCGCACGTTCGAGTTCGAGCAGGCCTCGCTCAGCAACATCGAGACCATCGAGGTCACGAAGGCCCCCACGCCCGACATGGATGCCGACTCGATCGGCGGCAACGTGAACATCGTCTCGCGGAGCGCGTTCGACCGCAACCAGCCGCGCACCTTCACCTACTCGATCGGCGGCGTGTGGCGGCCGAAATACTACACGCGCAGCGACAACTGGCTCCGCGAGCCGGTCAAGAACATCGGGCCCTCGCTGAATTTCAGTTACCAGGATCGGCTGGGGGCGGAGAGGCGGATCGGGATTGTGCTGACCGGCACCTACCATTCGCAGCCCGGCGGCGACACGGCCTCGCTCCTGAACTACCAGCCCGTGCTCACCGAGCCCTACTACGTGCTGAACGTCAACGTCCCGCGCCCCGCCGGCGCGCCCCGCACCCGCCTCGCGGCCGGAGCGAAGATCGACTACAAGGAAAGCGCTGATTAATTATCGCCGAAGGTTTTGCTAATCGCGCAGTGACTAATTTTCGCGGCAAACCGGCTGTGTGCAGCTGAATATCTGCCCGTAAGAGGCTTTGATTTTTTCGGTTTACAACTGCATCGAATTAATCAGCGCTTCCCAAGCTCAGCGACCGCACGACGCTCACGCTCAACACCGCCTACAACTGGTTTCACGAGACCAACGACACGCGCGCCATGCTGCTCGGCACCACCGCCAACGTCGCGAACTTCCGGCCCGGCTACACGAGTTATTTCCAAGAGGTGTTGCCGAACGCGAATTCCTCGAGCGCCATCACGCTCAGCACCGACGACAAATCGGGCCGCACCTTTCAATTTGTGCCCTCGGTGAAGCACCGTTTCGCCGGCCTCGAGATCGACTACGGGGCGAGCTTCTCGAACTCGCAGACATATTACGACTACGCGCCCAGCGGCCGTCACTTCCAGTCGCGCCCCAAGGCCACGATTACCTACCGCCTGCCTGGCGTCGGCTTTACCATCGATCGCCGCGAGAGCCTCAAGTGGCCGAAGATTGCGCCGACCGCCGGCGCCCCCGATTTCTACAACCTCGACAACTACGGCACGCTCATCGTCACGCAGCCCGACCGCGAGGGCGAGGACGAGATCGTGACGGCGAAACTCAACCTGAAGAAAACGATCGACCTGGCGGTGCCGGCCTTTGTGAAGGCGGGCGGCGTGTTTCGCCAGCAGGAGCGCCACCTGCAGAACCGCTCGCGGCGCTACAACTACGTCGGGCCCGACGGCGTGCAAAACAGCCCCGACGACAACCTCGCGCAGTTCCTCGACCGCACGCCCAAGTGGACCGACTCGAACGCCGGCTACCGTCCGCCACCGTGGGCCAATCCCTTTGCCGTCGCCCGCCACCAGGCGCTGTTGCCGAACCTGTGGCGGGAAGACGTGCCGTTCGGCGTGAACGCCCGCGCCGCCGGTGAACGTGGCATCACCGAGCAGGTCACCGCCGGCTACGTGATGGGCAACGTCAAGATCGAGAGCTTCTCGATCCTCGCGGGCGTCCGCGCGGAGCAGACGAAAACGGATGCGGATGGCCCTGTGCAGCTCGCCAACGGCACGGTGATCGGCCGCCAAAGCCGGTCGGGCGACTACGTCGATTTGTTTCCGGGCGTGCATTTCCGCTACGCGCCCACCCGTAATTTCGTGTCTCGGCTGAGTTACTCCAACGGCATCGGCCGGCCGTCCTTCGATGCGCTCATCCCGCTCGACACCGTCAACGATGCCGCGATGACGGTGAACACCCGCAACGCCGCGCTGCGCCCGCAATACTCCGACAACTTCGACGCGACGGCGGAGTATTACTTCGAGCCCGTCGGCATGGTGTCCGCCAGCGTGTTCCTGAAGGAGGTCAACGACTTTATCTTTACCGACAGCAGCCAGCTGGTCCCCGCCGGGCCGAACAACGGCTTCGGCGGCCTCTACGAGAACTATCGCATCACCACCATGCGCAACGGCGGCAGCGCGCGCTACCGCGGCTTCGAGCTCGCCTACCAGCAGCAGTTCACGTTTCTCCCCGGCTTTTGGCGCGGCCTCGGCTTCAGCGCGAACTACACGCAGCTCAGCACCAAGGGCGACTACGGCGGCGCGTCGGCCACCACGCTGGTCGCGGGCTTCGTGCCGAAGGCCGCCAACGTGGCGGTGACCTATCTCGGCCGCGGGCTCAACCTCCGCCTCAACGCCGTCTGGCGCGGCACGTATCTCGTCGGCAGCTCCGCCACGCCGGCCCTGCTGCGCTACTCGGAGCCCAAGCTGCAAATCAACCTGAAGACCAGATACACGGTCTCCTCCCGGATCGCGATTTTCTGCGACATCGAGAACCTCAACAAATCCCCCATCACCGAGACCTACTTCGTCACGACCGACCGCCCCGCCGAGACGCGCATCGTCGTGGCGAAGGTCGTCGCGGGTATCACCGGACGGTTTTGAAGCCCGCCCTACTTTTCATGACTCGAACACCTTTCTTCATTTTCGCATTTCTCGTCCTTGCTCCACTTCACTCCGCCGAGAAATTCGCGCTGCCCTCCGACAAGTTTCCTTCCGCCCCCGCAGTGGAGCCCGCTGACGCGAAGAAAACCTTTCGCGTTAAAAACGGCTTCACGATGGACTTGCTCGCGGCCGAGCCGCTTGTCGCGAGTCCGGTCGCGATGTGCTACGACGAGGACGGCGCCGCCTACGTCGTCGAGATGATCGACTATCCTTACACCGACGCCGCGACGCATCAGGCGTGGAAGGATAACACCACCGACGCGCCCATCGGCCGCGTGCGCAAATTGATTGACCGCGATGGCGATGGGATTTTCGACGAAAGCTATATCTTCGCCGACGGCCTCTCGTGGCCCACGGGTATCACGTGCTGGCAGGGCGGTGTGATTGTCACCGCGACGCCCGACATCTGGTATCTCAAGGACACGACCGGCGTTCACCGTGCCGATGTGCGCGAGAAAATTTTCACTGGGTTTCGAAAATATAACATCCAGGCTGTGATCAACACGCCGCTCTGGGGGCTCGACAACCGCATCACCTTCGCCGGCGGCACCAACGGCGGCCAGATCGCGAGCCTGCGCCACCCGGAGCTGAGCCCGCTGAAGATCGCCCGCAACGATCTGCGCATCGATCCGCGCTCGGGCACGATCGAGGCCATCGCGGGTGGCGCGCGCTTCGGGCACGGGATGGACGACTGGGGCAATCGTTTCCTCTGCAACATCCGCAATCCCGCGCAGCACGTTGTCTACGACGGCACGCTTGTTGCGCGCAACCCGCTCCTGCCGGTGCCGAATCCCGTCTTCGATGCGCGCGAGTCGGGTGACTCGCTCCCGGTGAAACGCATCAGCCCGCTGGAGCCGTGGCGCGATTTGCGCGCGCGGCGCTGGGTCGCGGAGAATCACGCCGTGCCCCGCAGCGAACTCGTGGCCGGTGGCGTGTTCACCTCGGCGGCGGGCATCACGATTTACCGCGGCGCGGCTTATCCGGCGGAATATCGCGGTCAGGCCTTTGTCGCCGAGGTCGCCAACAATCTCGCGCAGCGCCAGACCGTCGTGAAGGACGGCGTGACTTTCAAAATCGAAAACGCGGACCACGACGCCGAGTTTCTCGCCTCGACCGATCTCTGGTTTCGACCGGTCAATTTTGTCAACGCCCCCGACGGCACGCTCCACGTTATCGACATGTATCGTGAGACCATCGAGCATCCCTGGTCGATTCCCGACGACATCCGCGAGAAACTCGATCTCCTGAGCGGTCGCGATCGTGGGCGGATTTATCGGCTGGCACCGCCGGGTTTCAAGGCACCGAAGCCGCCGCGGCTCGGCTCGGCGAGCACCGCGGAACTCGTCGCCACACTGGAGAATCCCAATTCCTGGTGGTGCGAAACCGCGCAGCGCTTGCTCTTCGAGCGCCAGGACCGAGCGGCGATCAATCCGCTCCGCGCGCTGGCGCGCGGCAGTGCCAGCGAACTGGCGCGCCTGCACGCGCTCTACGCGCTCGACGGACTCGGTGCACTGCGCGACGAGGATTTGGTGCCCGCGCTCGCGGACCGTTCGGCGGGTGTGCGGGAGCACGCCGTGCGGCTCGCTGCACCGCGGTTGCGCGACGCGACGGAATTGCGCGAAAAGGTCTTTGCCCTCGCGCGCGATCCGGAGATTCGCGTGCGGTATCAGGTGGCGTTTGCCGCGGGTGCGCCGGTTGATCGGAACCTCGACGCCGTGGTGACGGTGCTGAAGCAGGACGCGGGGGATCGCTGGGTGCGTGCAGCAGCACTGAGTGTGCGGCCGGTATCGTGCGGGGCAATCGCCGCGCGCTTGCTCGCTGATCCGGAGCGTCCGTCCGGGGAAGCCGGCGTCGAGTTGATGCGGCAGGTGATGTTTGTCACCGGCGCACATCGCGATGTTGTCCAGCTCGACGGGGTCTTCGGGGTGTATGGGTCCGCGGTGCTCGGAGCTGAGATGCAGCGCGCGTTTTGGAGTGGTTTGGGGGACGGACTTCGGCAGGCGGGTAAGAATTTTCGCACGGCGCTTAACGGTGACCAGACGCCTCTCGCCTTGAAAATGGCCTCGCTCTTGGACGAAGCCCGGGTCGTCGCGAACTCGCCGCGTGCGACGTCGGAAGAAAGGATGGATGCGACGCGCCGGTTGATCTTTGAGGAGTTCACTGCCGTCCGACCGACCTTGGCGGCGCTGCTCACGCCGAGCGAACCGCAGGCGGTGCAGGTGGCGGCGGTGAAGGCGCTCGCGACCTTCACGCACACGGACGTGGCGAAGACGTTGCTTGCTCCGTGGGCGGGCTACACGCCGGCGCTGCGTGAGGAGGTGCTCGCGGCGCTACTTGCCCGCCGCGAACGCATCGGCCCGCTCCTCGCGGCGATTGAGACCGGAACGGTGAGTCCCGTGCACGTGAGCGCGGCGCGGCGCACGCAGATTCTGGCGAATCCCGATGTCGCCTTGAAAGAGCGCGCGGGAAAAATTTTCGGGCAGGCTGCGTCCGGTTCGCGCGCCGAGGTGGTCGCGAAATACCAGGCGGCGCTCACGCTCAACGGAAATGCGGCGCGCGGTTCCGCAGTCTTCGACAGCATCTGCGCCGCGTGCCACCGGTTCGCCGGTCGCGGCGTCGAACTCGGGCCGAACCTCGAAACGATTCGCGGTTGGGACAAAGAAAAACTCCTCCTGCACATCCTCGATCCCAACCGGGAGGTGGCGGCGAACTACCTCGCCTACGTCGTCGAATTGAAGGACGGCGGTTCGCTCGCCGGCATGATTGCCGAGGAGAATGCGGCGAGCGTGACACTGAAGCGCATCGGCGCGCCCGACGAAACGATCCTGCGGCAAAATATCGCGAAGCTCACGAGCTCGGCGCAGTCGCTGATGCCCGAGGGATTGGAGTCCGCCATCCCGCCCGCGGCGATGGCGGACCTGCTGGCCTATTTGTTGCAGTGATACGCGCTGACCGCGCTCGACTTCTCGCTCCATTGGCCACGCCCTGACGCATGCGTTTCCTCATCTCGTTTCTTGCCCTGCTCGCCGCGGCTTGTGCGGCCGACGCGCCGGTCACGCTCCGCGTCGGGGCGGCGCGGACCGACATCACCCCGGAGCCGGCGGTGTTGAACTGGGTCAACGGCAAGCCCTATGGCTCCGTGCTCGATCCGCTCAATGTTCACGCGCTCGTGCTCGACGACGGTCGCAGCAAGGCCGTGCTGTTGCGCTGGGATTTGGTCGATGTTTCCGAGTCTGCGCGCGACGAAGTGCGCAAGGCGATTGGTGCGGCGCTGCGGATGCCGCTGGAAAATATTTTCGTGCATGCGAGCCACACGCATTCCGCCCCGTGGGCGCCGGTTTACGGCGACAACCACCGCGGCACGGAGCGCGACACCTGGTGGGCGCTCCGCTACATGCCGGCGCAAAACGCGTTCCCGCCGTTCCGGCGCTGGATGGATCGGTTGCTTGCCGGAAGCGTTGAGGCGGCGCAGCGCGCGGCGGGCGCGGCGCGGCCCGCGACGGTCGCCATCGGGCGCATTACGGCGGCGGAGTTTATGCACAACCGCCGGCCGCGCACGCCGGCGTGGGGGCTCGTTGATGCCAAGCCCGCGCCGGTCGCCCCGCCGCATCATCCCGATTGGAACCCCGAGGTGCTGCCGGGCGGTGCCAGTTTCGGCCCGATGGATCGCACGCTCACGCTCGTCTCGTTTCGCGATATGGAGAATATCACCATCGCGTCGCTCTTCTCGATGTCGTGTCACGCCGTCTCGATCTACCCGACGAATTCCGCGATCTCGGCGGACTGGCCCGGGGCGGCGGCGAATGCGATCACCGGTGCGCTCGGCGGGGAGAGCCTGTTTCTCCAAGGCTGCAGCGGTGACATCAATCCTTGGCGGCGCGGCGAGCCGGCAGTCGCGGAAATGGCGGTGGGCCTCGCTCAGAAAGCGCGCACGGCCACGCGCAGCAGCGTGCGTCTCGTGCCGGGAGCGTTGCAGGTCGTCCGCACGACGGTCAGCCTCCCGCTCACACCTGCGGCCAAGGAGAGAACTGGCCAGAATACGGTGGCGGCGGAGATTCAGGCCATCATCTGCGGGCCACTCGCGATTATCGGGCTCCCAGGTGAGCCGATGACCGAACTCGGCATGGCTATCCGCGCCGCCTCACCGTTTCCGCAGACGATCGTGCTCGGTTACTCCAACGGCAACGGCGCGCACTACGTCGGCATGTCCGGCGAGAAGGCGCGCGGCGGTTACGAGGCGGGAGTCGCCGGCGCGGGCGCGGACAACTGCGGCCCGCTGATGGTCGAGGCGGCCGGGCGGTTGTTGAAGGAAGCATTTGAGAACGCCGGACGCCGCGCCGGCCGGTGAGGGAAACATCCGCTCGATGCACGGCGGGGCGCTTCGCGATAAACGCGAAAGTGGGTTGTCATGGAGTCGGCCGGCGCAAATCCTCCCGGTCAACCCCATGCCCTCGATCCTGCGGTCTTTCGTATTCACGGCGAGTGTCGCACTCGCGCTGCCGTGGTGCCTGGCGCCGGCCTGCGCCGCTGAATCAGCGGCATCCCCGCCGCATTGGTTCAAGGGCAATCTGCACACGCATTCGTTGTGGAGCGATGGTGACGACTATCCCGAGATGATCGCGGATTGGTATAAGCGCAGTGGCTATCAGTTTCTCGCCATCTCGGATCACAACGTTCTCGAGGAAGGCACGCGATGGTTTGAGCTGAAGGCGCCGGTGTCCGTAGGTGGCAACGTGACACAGCGTGGCGGCGGTCCGGTGTTGGAAAAATATTTGCGCCGCTTCGGGCCGGACTGGGTCGAATTGCGCGAGGCGGGCGGCAAACGCGATGTGCGGCTCAAGCCCCTCGCGGAATACCGCTCGCTGCTGGAGGAGCCCGGCCGTTTCCTGATGATCCCGAGCGAGGAGATCACGGCCACTTGGACGCGACCCAAGACGGCCACCGAGGTGGAGCGCAGCGGACCGGTCCACATCAACCTCACCAACCCGCGCGAATTCGTGCCGCCGCACAACGCGACGAACGCCGTCGAGATCATGCAGCACACCGTCGATGCGGTGGCGGAGCAGCGCACGCGCACGGGGCAGCCGATGTTCGTCCACATCAATCATCCGAATTTCCGCTGGGGCATCACCGTGGAGGAGCTGATGGCGGTGAAAGGGGAGAATTTTTTTGAGATCTACAACGGTCATCCCGGCGTGGAGAACAACGGTGATGCCACGCGCCTCAGCACGGATGCGATGTGGGATGCGCTGCTGGCGTTTCGGCTAACGGAGTTGAAGCTCGACGCGGTGTTTGGCGTCGGCACCGATGACTCGCATCACTATCATAGCATCGGCCTCGGCAAGAGTAACACCGGCCGCGGCTGGGTGATGGTGCGGGCGCGGCACCTCACCGCCGAGTCGATCGTGCGCGCGATGGAGGCGGGGGATTTCTATGCGAGCTCGGGTGTCACGCTCGCCGATGTGCAGCGCGGAGCCGGTCGACTCGCCGTCGAAATCCAGACCGAGCCCGGGGTGACCTATACGACGCAGTTTATCGGCACGCGCCGCAGTTTCGATCGCACGAGCGAGTTGCTGCCCCAACCGGCCTCGGAGACGCAGCCGCGGCGCACGTTGCCACACCGGCGCTACAGCAAGGACGTGGGCGCCGTGCTCGCCGAAGTGAAAGGCGCGCGCGCCAGCTACGTCCTGACGGGCGACGAACTCTACGTGCGGGCGAAAATCGTTTCCTCGAAGCCGAAAGAAAACGGCAGCGTGGCGGGAGAATTTGAAACGGCGTGGACCCAACCGCTCGTGAACCCAACGCAGCGATGAACGGTTGGTGGCGGCTGACGAGAAAAGTCGTGGCGAGCGGATTGGCCGTTGGCTTGGTGCTGGCCGCGGCGGACCTTCCCGCCGATCTGCGACCGTTCTTTGCCCCGCCGGCGGAGTTCGCGGGTAAGTTGAGCGTGCACGGGTCGCCGCTGAAATTCGAAAATGGCCGGCCGGTTTCCCGTGCCGGCGATTGGCCGGAGCGCCGCGCGGAGATTCTCGCCTACTGGCACAGGCAGCTCGGACCTTGGCCTGAATTGCTCGCGCAGCCGAAAATGGAGTTTTCTGAACGGCAGGATCGCGGCGAGGGTGTGACGCAGCACCGCGTCGAGATCGAAATCGCGCCGGGCGTGATGCAGCACGGCTATCTTTTGGTGCCGACCGGAGCGAAACCGCGGCCCGCCGTGCTGGTCGTCTTCTACGCGCCGGAAGTGAGCGTGGCATATATGGGACCGCGTCCTCTAGAAGGGCAGGCGAAGCAAATACTGACGACGGGTGAGCGCGGGCAGGGTCGTGATTTAGCATGGCAGCTGGCCCGGCGCGGATTTGTGACGCTCTCGATCGGGACGCCGGGCGATGACGCCTATCATCCGTTGCAGAGTGGCGCGAAGTGCCAGCCGTTGAGCTATCTCGCCTCCATCGCGGCCAATTGCCACACGCTGCTCGCGCAGCGTCCCGAGGTGGATCCGGCGCGCATCGGCGTGATGGGGCACTCCTATGGCGGCAAATGGGCGATGTTCGCCTCGTGCCTCTACGAGAAATTTGCGTGCGCGGTCTGGTCCGATGGCGGCGTGGTGTTCGACGAGACGCGCAAGGCGGTGAACTATTGGGAACCGTGGTATCTCGGGCGCGACGAAACGAAACCGGCTCGCCCGCCGGGTCTCGTCACCGCGCAGAATCCGCGGACCGGCGCCTACAAAACGATTTTTGAAAGCGGCCACGACCTGCATGAGCTGCACGCACTGATGGCACCGCGGCCCTTCCTCGTCTCAGGTGGATCGGAGGATGGTCCCGGCCGGTGGCCGGTGCTTAACCATGCGATTGCGGTCAACCGTCTGCTCGGTTTCGAGCACCGCGTCGCGATGACGAATCGGCCCGCGCATTCGCCGACGCCGGAATCGAACGCGCAGGCGTTTCGGTTTTTGGAGCATTTTCTCAAACCGTAGGCCGCACACGTGCAGACTTCCAATCAGACGGAATCGTGGATTGGCGCTTGGCTTGCACGGCGGGTGCAGGCTGGACATATCCGGCGCGCATGATCACCACGCGCGCGCGCGGACTGGCAAACCTCCATGCGGGGGTTGCCACGTTGTGCGTCGCGATTTTCTTCTGGGCCTACGCGGAGTTCATATTGCACTTCGTGCCGTTTGTGCACCTGACGCGACAGGTGAATCTGCTGCCGTATTTCCTCTGCGTGGTCGGGGGCATGGCGCTCGCCGCCCGCGACCTGCGGCGGCTTGCGGCGCGTTTTCACCGGCCGGACCTTGGGGAGGCGGCGCGGCTCGCGGGCAAGCAGGTCGGGCTAATGGCGGTGCTCACGTTCACCATGATGTTTGCCACGCAGGATCGGAGTATCAGCCGGCTTTTCCTCGGCACACTTTTGCTGTGGTCGTGGTTCGGGCTTGCGGCGCTGAATGCATGGGTGCCGCGGCTGCTGGCGCGACTTGTGTTTCAGCGCGGCCACCGGTTGCCGACGCTTTTCATCGGCTCGGTGAGTTCGTTCACCCAGTTGAAGGATTGGATCGCGCACACGGAGCCGCTGGGGATTTTCCCGGTCGGCGTGCTCTCCGATGATGAGGCCGCGGCGGGATCGGCGTCGCCGATGGTGCCGGTGCTCGGCCGGGTGGCGGAGCTGCCGCGTGTGCTCACGGAGCGTGCGGTGGGCCAGGTGGTGTTGCTCGGCCTGCCCGCGAGCGACGCCGAGGCGCGCGCGATCATCGATCTCTGTCAGGAGCAGGGCTGCCGGCTGCTCATCCACAACAATCTCGCGGATCGCTACACGCATCCGCTCGTGCCAACGGTCGAGGAGGGCCGGCATTTCTACACGTTGCAGGAGGAACCGCTCGAAGATCCGCTCAACCGGATTTTGAAACGCATTTTCGATCTCGTGGTGGCTGTGCCGGTCGTGGTGCTGATCTTGCCGCCACTCTGCGCGTGGGTGTGGCTGGTGCAGCGCGTGCAGGCGCCGGGACCGCTGTTTCACGTGCGCGAGCGTCGCGGGTTGCAGGGCGAGGTTTTTCACATGCTGAAATTCCGCTCGATGCGGGTTGGCCCTGAGGATGCCGCGACGGAATCGCAGCAGGCGCAGTCGGAGGATGCGCGGAT
Organism: Opitutaceae bacterium; assembly: GCA_025352845.1. Classification (GTDB taxonomy): domain Bacteria; phylum Verrucomicrobiota; class Verrucomicrobiia; order Opitutales; family Opitutaceae; genus ER46. Next base: position 1,177 of record JANXSC010000527.1, on the reverse strand, counting down.
ATTTCCCTTCGGGCATTTCCTGCGGCGACGCAGTCTCGATGAGTTTCCGCAGTTCTGGAATGTGTTGCGCGGCGACATGAGCGTGGTCGGCCCGCGGCCCTATATGCCGTTGCTCGACGAGGAATTTCGCCGGCAGACGCGCGGTTATCGCGCGCGTCATCTCGTGAAGCCGGGCATCACCGGACTTGCGCAGAGTCTCGGCTACCGCGGCGAGATTCTTGAGCAGGAGATGCTGCGCCGCCGCGTGCACTGGGACGTTTACTACATCGGCCACTGGTCGATGTGGCTCGATTTGCAGATCACGACGCGGACGCTCTGGCAGATCGTGCGCCCCCCACCGACGGCCTACTGACACCAGGCGCCCGGAAGCCACGGTAGTAATTTCGGCGCTTTACAGCGGCGGCCTCGCTTGAGCAGTCTACGTTAATGAACCAAACGGTTACTAAAGATCCGGGTTCCCCGATGACGCGGCGCGCGTTTATTGCAACCCAATCGACGGCCGTCATGGCAGCCGGGTTGGCCCCGGCCCTTCGCGCGGCCGAAACGGCGCCGGAGAAACTGGCGAAGGAAGGCGGTCCGAAAGCGGTCCGCGCCAAAGCCGGCGCTTGGGTGCGGTGGGACCAGCGCGAGAAGGAACAGCTCGGCGCGACGGTGGATCAACCGTCGCTCTTTTATTGGCAAGGCCGCGGCGCCAACAAACAGACGGCACTTTTTATCGAGCGATTCAAGGCGGTGTGTCCTCGCGATCATGTGGTCACGTGCTCCTCCGGCACGGCGGCCGTGCATATCGCCGTGGCCGCAGCGGGGATTGGGCCCGGCGACGAAGTGATCACCACGCCGATTACCGATATCGGAACCGTCACGGGCGTGTTGTTTCAACAGGGCGTGCCGGTCTTCGCGGATCTTGGGCCGGACACCTACAATCTCGACGTGAAAGCAGTCGAGCGGGCGATCACGCCGCGCACCAAGGCGATCATTGCGGTGCATCTCGCGGGAACGCCCTGCGACCTCGCGCCGTTGCGCGCCTTGGCGGACCGGCACAAGCTCGTGTTGATCGAGGACTGCGCACAGGCGTGGGGGGCGAAATATCGCGGGCAGCCCGTGGGCACGATTGGGCAAGTGGCGTGTTTTTCGCTGATGAACTCGAAGCATATTGGAGCGGGCGACGGCGGGGTCG
>JANXSC010000521.1 GCA_025352845.1 Opitutaceae bacterium | reverse complement strand
GGGGTCAACGCGCCCCACCCGCTTCGTGTCTCCGATCTCTCCGTCGCGCCGTCGAAAAATGCCCCGCCGTTTCTCCGCGATATTTCCTTCAAGTTGCGCGCGAGTGAAGTCCTCGGCTTCGGCGGCCTGATGGGCGCGGGGCGCACGGAGCTGCTGATGCATCTTTTCGGCGCGTGGGGGCATCGCATCGGTGGCGAAGTGATCTTGCGCAACGCAGACTATTCGCGCCCCTCGCCGCGCGAGTCCATCGCCCGCGGTCTCGTGCTCGCCAGCGAGGATCGGCGACGCCATGGCCTCGTGCTCGGTCAATCGATCGGGTTCAACCTCTCGCTCTCCAGTCTGCACCGATTCGTTTCGGCAGCGGGCCGCATCGACCAGCCGGTGGAGTTTCGCCGTAACCAAGAGTTCTTCGACTCACTCCGCATCAAAGCGCCAAACCAGAGTGCGTTCGCCGGCGAACTTTCCGGCGGCAACCAACAGAAGGTGGTCCTTGGCAAGGCGCTCATGACGGAACCGGCCGTCGTGCTCCTCGACGAGCCGACACGCGGCATCGATGTCGGCGCGAAATTGGAAGTCTACGAATTGATCAATCAACTCACCGCCTCGGGCAAAGCGGTGATTCTCGTCTCCAGTGAACTCCCTGAACTCATGGGTATGAGCGACCGGATCATCATGCTCGCCGCCGGGCGAATCGGCGGGGAGTTTGCCCGCGGCGAGTTCACACAGGAAAAACTTCTCGCCGCCGCGATGGGTCGGGCCGCGGCGTAACCCACTCGGTTCTCTGATGAAGCCCCGCGTCTCACTCCAGCACCTCGCCATGCCGCTCGCGCTGCTGGGCGTGTGTGTGTTTTTTGCGCTGCGGGAGCCCGCGTTTCTCGGTTCGCGCAATCTCACGCAGCTCATCGTCGAGTTCTCGATCACGGGCACGCTCGCACTCGGGATGTTCATGATTCTCCTCACGGGACAAATCGATCTCTCGGTGGGGAGCGGCGTGGGACTCGTCGGCGGCATCGCCGCGGTGCTGGTGTTTCATCAGGGCTGGCCCGCTCCGCTCGCGCTCCTCGCCGCCTTTGCAGTCGCGCTCCTGCTCTGGATGCTGATGGGGACATTGATCGTGCGACAGCGCATCCCGTCTTTCATCATCACGCTCGGCGGACTGCTGATTTTCAAGGGGCTTTTCTGGCTCGTGATTCAGAACTCCACCGTGCCGGTCTCGCGCGGCGATCGGGAGAATCTCTATTCGCTGCTCACCACCTACTACCTGCCGGGAAACGTCGGGCTGCTGCTCGCCGTCGGAGTCGTGGTCACGCTGGGGGTGATTACGTGGCGAGGTCGGGCGGCGCGCACCGCCCATGGCCTGCCCACCCGCAATACGGGCACGGAAACGGGCATCTGGATCGCGCAGGCCGCGGGCGTGATCGGCCTGGCGATCGTATGCAACGGATTCCGCGGCGTGCCACTGTCGCTCGTCATTCTCGCTGCCACCGCCGGCGCCGTCCATTTTCTCACGAGCCACACGCCGTTTGGCCGCTACCTCTACGCCATCGGCGGCAACGAGGAGGCGGCGGTGCTTTCCGGCATCGCCGTCAACCGCGTGCTGATCGGAGCCTACGTGCTGATGGGCGTGACGGTCGCACTCACCGGTTTCATGACCACGGCCTACTCCGGCGCATCGACGACCACGGTCGGTGACTTGATGGAGCTCGACGCCATCGCCGCCTGCGTGATCGGTGGCACGGCGCTGCGCGGCGGGCGTGGTTCGGTGGGTGGCGTGATTCTCGGCGCCTTGATCATGACGGCCCTGCTCAACGGCATGACGCTCCTCGCCGTGGCACCCGAGGCGAAATTCATCGCTCGCGGCGCCGTGCTCACCCTCGCGGTGTGGATGGATGTGAAGCTGACGCGGCGCTAACGAAACGCCCCGTCGAAAACCGCGACGACCGACGCCGGCGGCCGCACGGGTTTTCCCGCGAGATCGATGAAGGCGTGGATCGTGTGGCCGGTTGCGAGCAACTCGTCGCCACGGCGCACCTCGTAATCGAGGCGAATGCGGAGGAGCGGTTTTTCGCGCAGCGTCGTCACGATCGTGATCGTGTCGTCGTAGAGCGCGGGGCGTTGATATTTCACCGCGACCTCGAGCACGGGCAGCCGATAGCCATCGGCTTCGAGCTGACGGTAGATGATCCCCATTTCCTTCAAGAGCGTGGTGCGGCCGACTTCGAACCACGGCAGGAAGTTGCCGTGATAGACGACGCCCATCATATCCGTCTCCGCATAGCGGACGACAATCTGGCTGCGCGACACGATCATGATTCGGCCCACTGCGGGTTGAACAACGCCTCGGCCGATTCCTTCCAACAATTGCGCACCGCCCACTCGCGCCCGGCGGATCCGAGTTTCGCCCGCAGAACCTCATCGTGGATCAGTTTTTCGAAGGCCGCGGCCAACTGGACGGGACGATCGGGCGGGACGAGCAGGCCGGTAACGCCATCCACCACCGCCTCGGAAACACCGCCGACATCGTGCGCCACGACCGGCAGACCATGTGCCGCCGCTTCCAAGTAAACCAAGCCGAAGCCTTCGACGCTGCGATCAAGATTCACGCTCGTCATCGCAAAAATATCCGCACCCTCGTAGATGCCCGCGAGTTCATCGTCGGGCAGGTTGCCGAAAAACTGCACCTTGAGGTCCGGCACCGCGGCGGCCGCAGCGCGCAGCTGTGCCTCGTAGTTGCCCTTGCTCTGGCCGCCGACAACCCAGTATTCGAGCCGCGCGCGCACTTCGGGCGGAAGCATTTGCAACGCCTGCAAAGTCAGCAGCTGGCCCTTGCGCGGGTGCAGCCGGCCGACGGTGAGGACGACAATTTTATTTTTCCGCGCCGTGGGCTTCGGCGGCACCATCGCAAAATCGGAGCGCAGCGCGCCGGGCGTCAGGTAAATTTTCTCCGCCGCTTCCGGGAAATGGCTGAGCAACAGCTCCTGCGTGTAGTTGCTCAGGGTGCTGACGCGCGTCGCGCGCCGGATCAGGTGACGCGCCAGCCAGCGCCGCCACGGGCTGCCGGCGAATTTCAGGATCTCCGAGCCGTGAAACGTCAGCACCAGCCGGCCCGGGCGGAAAGCATGGAAAAATTGCAGCAGCATCATCGTCAGCATCGGCCCGGGCTCCGGCAGATAGACCGTCGCATGCCGCAGCTCGCGGCGGCGGCGGATGAGTTCGCGTCCCAGCCGAATCTGGCAGGCCAGATCGTGCGTGCCTTTGAGCGGCAGGCGGTGGAGGCGGAAGGGCCAGTCGGATTTCTCCGTCGCGGCCGGCGCCGACTGCGCCCAAACCTCCACATCGTAGCCGAGCGTGGCCGAAGCCCGCGCGATTTCCTCGGTGAACGTCGCGATCCCGCCCCGCTTCGGGTAGAACTCGTGCGTGATGAGGAAGACAGGGAGACCGGCAAGGTCGGCGTGGACGGATGCGCTCATGCGCGGAGACGGAAGTGGCTTCTGGCTGTTCCGGGGTCGAGCGTGAAACACTGCGGGCGCGTGCGGGTCAACCCCTGCGCCCACTCTCTCGGAGCGCTTCGCAAGGCCATGCCGAAATAATGGGTTTACTTTCAAGCCGCCCGTAACATACAACGAACGAACAATGCCAGACGCAGTTGCATCCCATTCGGTCGCGCCCAAATCCCTTCCGACTGCACCCAAGCCATTTGCGCCGGAGGATGAAGTCGCCCTGCGTGAGGCTCTAAAACGCTGCTCGCCATCGACCTTTGAGGCGGCGGTGCAGTTCAGAAAAACCGGAAATCCCGAGCATGTTCCCGCCGTAGTCATTGGCATAATCGAGCGCTTTGTGGAACCGGATCTGCGGATGAAATTGAAGGACGCGGATGACGATTTGCGCCTGATTGAGGATCTCGGCATTGATTCGCTGACGATGATGGAAATCGTCATCCTCGTGGAAGACGTCCTTCAGATGACGATCAACAACGACGAGCTGCGCAATCTGCGCACCGTTGGCGACGTGAAGACCTTCATCGACTGCAAGATTCGCGGCCTGCCCCTGCCGAAGCCCACGAAGTTCATTCCGATCGAGCACGTCGCGGCGGTCATGCCGGTGCAGCCACCCTTTCTTTTTCTCAACGAAGCGTCGGTCAGCTCCACCGCGGCCAACGGCAAATACAAGATCTCTGGTCAGGAGTTCTTTCTACAGGGCCATTTCAAGGACAACCCCGTCATGCCCGCCTCGATCATGCTCGAGGCGCTCGGCCAGCTCGCGGTGCTCTATTTGTTGGAGGGTGCGCCCACCGAGCCCGGCAAGGTCGTGAGCGCGCAGATGATTTTCTTCACCGGCTGCGAGGGCGTCCGCGCCCACCGCATCTGCAAACCCGGCGACATCCTCACCCTCTCGATCAAGCCGAAGCGGATGAAGATGCCGCTGGCGACCTTCGAGGGTTCGATTCGCGTCGGCCAGGAAAAGGCCGTCATCGCGGAAGAGATCACGCTCACCTACGGTTTCGTCGACGCCGCCACCGCCCCTGTCCCGATCGAAGCCGTCGGTCACGCGGCTGGCATCAACGGCAGTGCCGAATCCAGCTCCACCCCGGCTCCCTTGCGCGCGGCCATCAACGCCTGACCGCGCGGCGCTGGTCGCCCGGAGCGATCTTGTTTTGAAAACGGCGGCCGCTTTGGCCGCCGTTTTTGTTTTTGAGTTCCCTGACGCCGGCTCCGATTGACCGCCTCCCGCGTTGACCGCCCGAACCGAACGGCTTCACTTCGCGTTCTTCATTGGCGTATGCCCAGAGTTTTTATCACCGGCCTCGGATTTGTCACCAGCATCGGCAACGACGCGCCCACCGTCACGCGCCACCTCCGCGACCTCCGGCACGGTTTTGAGATTTACCCGCCGTTTCAGAAGCCCGACATCCCGGTTAAAGTGATCGGCACCATCAAGGATTTCACGACCGACTCGCCCGATCCCGAAGACTGGACGTTTCCCGCCCGCTACAAACTCAAGCGCGAACTCCTGCGCACGATGGCGCCCAACGGTCTCTTCGCCCACTGCGCGATGTTGCAGGCGATCGAGGATGCGCGACTCGCCGAGTCGGATGTCTCAAATTCCGAGACCGGGCTCTACGCCGCCTCCGCCGGCTCGCCCTACCTGCTCCACCATCACCACGACCGACTCGTGAAGGTCGGCGTCATGCGCTGCTCTCCGCTCGGCATCGTCGCCTCCATTGCTGGCACGCTGAACTTCAACCTCATCGCCGCCTTCAAGATCAACGGCGCGTCGTGCGGCTTCTCGTCGGCCTGCGCCTCCTCGGCCCACGCGCTCGGCTACGCATACGACGACATCGCGCTCGGGCGGCAGAAGCGGATGTTCATCGTCGGGGCCGAGGATGGAAACGTGGACGCGATTCTGCCCTTCGCCGGCATGAGAACGCTCTCGCTGCAAACCGATCCGAATCTCGCGTCGCGCCCCTTCGACGCCGCGCGCGATGGCTTCGTCGGCACCGGCGGCTCGGTCGTGCTCGTGTTGGAAAACGAAGAGGAGGTCGCGCGTCGTGGCGTGAAACCCTACGCCGAGATTCTCGACTGGGGCCAGGCGTCCGACGGCTGGAATGTCGCGATCTCGCACCCCGAGGGCAACGGTTCGGCGGCGGCGATGACCAAGGCCCTGAAGGCCGCGCGCGTCTCGCCCGCCGAGGTCGACTACGTCAACGCCCACGCGACCTCGACGCTCATCGGCGATGTGTCGGAGGCGCGCGCGCTCCGCTCGGTGTTCAAGGAATCGGCCGCGCGCGTCGCCGTCAGCAGCACCAAGGCCCTCACCGGCCACGGGCTCTCGCTCGCCGGCGCGATGGAGAGCGCGTTCTGCGCGGTCGCGCTCCGCGAGGGTTTCATCCCCGGCAACGCCCACCTCACCCAGGTCGATCCGGAGTGCGAGGGATTGAATCTCCCGCGCACCACGGAAAATCGGCAGGCGAACATCGTCGTGAAAAACAGCAGCGGCTTCGGCGGCGCCAACGTCGCGCTCGTCTTCAAGCGGGCCACCTGAAACCGTGGCCGCCCCCCGCGTCTCCGATCTCTACCGCACCGCATTTGTCACGGGCGCGAGCACCGGGTTGGGCCGGGCGTTTGCCGAGATGCTGCTCGCCGACGGCGTGCGCGTCTGGGGCACGTCGCGCGATCCGGCACGGCTCGCGACGATCCGCGGGCTCATGCCAGTCGTGTTGGAATTGGGCGATGGTGCCGCGGCCGAGCAAGCTTTTCGCGCTGCCGATCGCGACGCGGGCGGCTTCGATCTCGTGATCAACAATGCGGGGTTCGGCGTCTTCGCGGAATTCGTGGGCGCGGAATTTTCCGCGTGGGAAGAACAGTTGCAGGTGATGCTGCTCAGCCCGACGCGCCTCGCGCACGCGGCGCTGCCCGGCCTGATCGCGCGGAAGCGCGGTGCACTCGTGAACATCTCATCGCTTGCCGCGGAGTTTCCGCTGCCGTTTCAGAGCGCTTACAACATCGCGAAGTCCGGCCTGTCCGCCCTCAGCGAAAG
>JANXSC010000106.1 GCA_025352845.1 Opitutaceae bacterium | reverse complement strand
CTCACGATGGGACTCTGCGGCTTCTGGTGGCTCTTCGACCTCCTGTTGCTTCTCACCAACCACATGAGGGACGCCTACGGCGGCTTGGTCCGACGCCCCTTTTAGCCGCCCGGTGTATTTATGCGACTGCTCGTCGTCGTGATAGTTGGAGCGGATGATGCCGCCGACACGATGCCGGGCTTGCACCTTCGCACCGCCGCGCCATCGTCCAAGCCATGTCAACGACCCTTGAGGCAATCTACGAGGACGGGCACCTGCGGCTCGCGAGCCCGCTGCCGTTGCCCAATCACGCGCGCGTGACGGTCACGGTGCAGACCCCTGAGATCGATGCAGAGCGGCAGGCTTGGCTGAAGGAATCGGAGGCCGCGTTGATGAAGACCTGGGGCAATCCGGCGGACGACGTCTTCAATGCCTTGCTCAAGAAATGATGTCGTTTTGCTGCCGGTGCCGTTTAGCGATCTGAGCAGCCGCAAGGTGCGGCCGGCCGTCGTGATCGGCCGTGAGGCGCGGTATGGCGATTTGTTCATCGTGCCCATCACCTCACAAGGAGTGAACATGGATATTCCTCTGCTCGATTGGCAAAGCGCCGGTCTGAACGTGCCATGTGGCATCAAGGCGCAACTCGCCACCGTGTCGGAATCACTCGTGCTCAAGGCCGTGGGCCGGCTCTCGAAGCGGGATCAGGCTGCCCTCGACCAGCGCTTGCGCAGTTGGTTGAGCCTGTAGTCAAGCGGCTGCGCGACAGCCAACCTCACGCACCCGCCAGCGCGTTCGCTGTGTTCAGGTGTTCGACGCCGGTGTATTTCTGCGATTGCTCGTCGGCGTGATAGCTGGAGCGGACGAGGGGGCCGCTTTCGACGACGCCGATGCCGAGGCTGAGGCCGAAATTTTTCCAGTGGATAAATTCCTCCGGCGGGGCCCAACGTGAAATGGGTAGATGCTTCGGGCTCGGCTGGAGATACTGGCCGATGGTGAGGATGTCGGTGCGGTCGGCGGCGATGTCGCGGAGCGTCTGCTCGACCTCGGGCTGCTCTTCGCCGACGCCGAGCATGATGCCAGTCTTGGTGGTGAACCCGCGGGCCTTGGCATGGCGGAGCACAGAGCGCGAGCGGTCGTAGCGGGCCTGCACGCGCACGGGTTTCTGGAGGCGCTCGACGGTCTCGAGGTTGTGGTTAAAAATGTCAGGCTTCGCATCGAGCACGAGGTCGACGTGCGCGGTGTTGCCCTTGAAGTCGGGCGTGAGCACCTCGATCGCGGTGTGCGGGTTGCGGTGGCGGATGGCGCGGATGGTGGCGGCCCACACACTCGCGCCGCCGTCGGCGAGTTCGTCGCGGGCGACGCTCGTGATGACGCAGTGCTTGAGGTTCATCTTCGCCACGGCATCGGCTACACGCGCGGGCTCACCGAGGTCGAGCTCGGTGGGGCGGCCGGTCTGAATCGCGCAGAAATTACAGGAGCGCGTGCAGATGTTGCCGAGGATCATCACGGTCGCGGTGCCGCGCGACCAACACTCGCCGAGGTTGGGGCACTGCGCACTCTGGCAGACGGTGTGAAGTTTGTTTTCGTCGACGAGCCGCCGCGTGGCGGCATAGCCGGGGCCGCTCGGCAGTTTGGCGCGGAGCCAGGACGGTTTGCGCGTGGTTTCCATCAAAGTAGCGCTACAGCGTTGCGCGCGAACGACGCGGGGCAACACGGATATTTTTTTTCACAACCACCTCATCTCCGCTGGCCGCAGCGGTGCAGGAGCCACGTGAGAGGACAAACCTTGCGCGCGACCGCGAGCGCGCTGCACATTGCGGCATGCATGAACCGGCACAGGCACTGGAAAAAATCCGCAGCACCTACCATGCGGCGGCGGATTCCTACGATCAAGTGCCACTGGGCTTTTGGGATGCCATCGGATGCGCGACGATTGCGCGGGCCTCTTTGCGCGCGGGCCATCACGTGCTGGATGTTTGCTGTGGGAGTGGAGCGTCGGCGATTCCCGCGGCGCTGGCGGTCGGAGCGGAGGGCCGCGTGCTCGGCATCGATCTGGCGGCGGGATTGCTGGATTTAGCGCGGACGAAGGCGGCGCAGGCGAAGCTCGGGCAAATCGAGTTCGTCGAGGGAGATTTCGAGGAGCTGACCGAGCCGGCGGCGAGTTTTCAAAGCGTGGTGTGCGCGCTCGGGATGTTTGCCTCGCCCGAACCGAAGGCGGGGGTGCAACGCCTCTGGCGCTGGGTGCGGCCCGGTGGCAGCCTGGCGCTCACGGTGTGGGGCGCGCGTCCGCTCGAACCGCTCGCCGAGATTTTCGGGCGCGAAGTCCGCGTGGTGCGCCCCGATCTCGCGCCGAGTGTTAATCCGTGGGACGCGATCGCGACACCCGCGGCGGTGATGGCACTTTTCCGCGCCGCCGGGATCAGCTCCGTCGTCGTCGAGGCGTCGCCCGGCGAGCAGCGGCTGCGCACTGCCGAGGACGGCTGGACGATCCTCATGGGCACGTGGCACCGTGGCACGATCGAGGCGCTCACGGTTCCGCAGTGCGCGCAAGTCCGCGCCGCCGTGCTGGCCGAGCTCGACGCGCGCGGCATCGGCCGCGTCGAGGTCAACGTGATCTACGCGCTGGCGCGCAAACCCTGAACAATCGCGCAGGCGCGACGGAGAAGCTAGGCCCGCTCAAGCAACTCCACCGTGAGACCGTAGCGGAGATTGTAGAGCGAATTTTCCAAGCGATCGAACCCACCCGCTTCCGCCACGGCGATCAAGGTTGCAACCGCGGTGGGAAAAACGTCGGCGCGGGCGGGCGGCAAGCCGGCGATTTTTTTTCGCGCCGCCAGTGACAGGCTGCCGAGGCTGGCGAGGAGATCGTGCATTTGATCCAGCGTGACCGTGGGCGAAGTCAGATCGAAAGCCCGGCCTTCGCGCGCACCGAGGATCGCGCGCGTCGTGGCCACGGTGCCACCGGTGCCGATGGCCGCGCTGCTCGCGGGCAGGGAGAAGGCAAAACCCGAACGCGCCAGCACCTCGCGCGTATGCGCGGCGATTTGCTCGCGAGAGTTGGCGTCGAGCGGCTGGTTCGGATCGCTGACAAATTTTTCCGTGAGCCGCACGCAGCCGAGCTGAAGGCTCACGGCCTGCTCGATGCGCCGATCCCGGAAGGCGAGGCACTCGAGGCTGCCGCCGCCGAGATCGAAGACGTAGAAATCGCGCAGACTACGCAGGGCGCGGTCACAAGTGAGACCGCGCCCGATTAGGTTGGCTTCTTCATCGCCGGTGAGGATGCGAATGTCGTGGCCGGTCGCGGCGCGGACACGGGCTCGAAACTCCGCTCCATTGCGGGCGTCGCGCACGGCGCTGGTGGCGACGAGGACGATTTTCGAGGGAGAGAAGGCGGCGGCGTCAGTGAGTAATGTGACGATAGCTTCGACGCCGCGCGACATACCTTCCTCGGTGAGTCGCGGTTCGCTTTTGCTGATGCCGGCGCTGATGCGCGCGTCGATGGTGCGGACTTTGAGCGGCACGATGCTCCCATCGGTGGCGCGGGTCGCGACCAGCACCTTGATCGAGTTGCTGCCGATATCGATGACGGCGACGGATGCCGAAGACATGTGCCCACGGAACACACGGAACACACGGAAGTGAAGGATTCGTTTTCCGTGTGTTCCCGGGGGCAACTCAGAGTTCGAAATCTTGCGGCGCGATCAGCAGGACGAATTCGCCCTTGAGGCTGGCCTTGGCGAGGCGGGCCTGCATGTCGGCGGCGGGGCCGACGAAGAACGTCTCGTGCAGTTTCGTGATTTCCTTGGCCACGCAGATCACGCGGGTGCCGCCGAGGTTGGCGACGATTTCGGCGACAGCCTTGTCGATGCGATGGCAGCTCTCGAAGAGCGCGAGCGTATAATCGAAGGCGCGGTATTTTTCGAGGAACGCGATCCGCGCGGCGCTCTTGGGCGGGAGGAAACCAACGTAGAGAAAACCGTTCGTCGGGAGACCGCTCGCGCTGAGCACGGCGGTAAGCGCGCTCGCGCCGGGGACGGGCACGACGGGCAATCCGCGGCGACGGCAGGCGCGCACGACGCGAAAGCCCGGGTCGCTCAGCGCGGGCGTGCCGGCATCGCTGACGATGGCGACGGATTTTCCCGCGGCGACGAGGTCGGCGAGTTTTTCGGCGACCTCGATTTCGTTGTGCTCGTGGTAGGCGACGAGTTCCTTGCGCAGGCCGAAGCGCGTGAGCATCAAGCCGGTCGTGCGCGTGTCTTCACTCGCGACGAGATCGACGCCGCCGAGGATGGCGCGGGCGCGCTCGGTGATGTCCGCGAGATTGCCGATGGGCGTGGCGACGACATAGAGCGTGCCGGGCTGCGGCGTGAGCGAGGAATTTTCCATCGGCGGCGAGACGTGAGGCTCCACTCGCCGGCTCCTGAGGCCACAAAAAAATCCGGCTCGCACGTGCGGCCGGATTGGAAAGTCGAGCAGCGCTCGCGGTGATCAGCGTCCGCTAGTCTGGCCCATGCCTGGAATCTGGCCTTCCCAGCCGGCCGGGCGGCTCCACGGAATGGATGTCTGCTTCGGCGAATTCGTGCTGCAACCGCCGACGATGGCGCCGACAGCGAGGAGGAGAATCGCAAGGAGGGGGCGGTGGAGAGACTTCATGGTATGCGAATTAATACGGCAGAATCGCCTTTCTGCAAGACCCCTCGCAACAAGTCGGGCAACACTTGGGCGACGGAGAAGTTAGCGCGGACATCGCTGACGAGAACGGTGGCGACGACGGTGCTTCCGTGGCTGACCGTGAGCCGGTGGCCGAGTTGCGCGCCGCGGGCTTCGCCGAAATTCAGCACAACAAAGGCGCTGTCCGGGCCGACAGTGAGCACCGTGGCGCGACCCGCGCGGTTGGCAAAAACCGCGGTGGAACCGCCCGATGTGGCGGGGGCCGCCGCACCGTTGCGCGCGGTGGCGAGCTGCCGTTCGAGTTCCGTGATGGTGGACTTGTAGGCGGCGACGGCATCAGGCGAGGCATTCGAGGTGCGGCTTTCTTCCAAATCTTTGCGCAGTGCCGCAACATCGTCGGCGAGTGCCCGGGCGGTAGATTCGTAGAGCGCGAGCACGTCCTTCGTTTGCGCAAGGTCGGTGGTGAGCTGGCCGGTGCGGGCGTCGGCGGCGGCGAGCTTGGTTTTCGTGCCCGCGAGTTCGATGTCGAGCGTGCCGACTTGGGCATCAAGCGCGCCGATCCTGGCCTTGAGCGAGCCGTTCTGCTCGTTGACCGTCGCGAGATCGGAGTCGAGTTTCGTGGCGCGGGTGTTGGCGTCGGTGAGGCGCAGTTCGAGGAGTTGCTTCGAATTGCCGATGCGGAAAAACAACATCGCCGAGAGCGTCGAACCGAGCAATGCGATGACGCAGAGGATGACGGGGAGGCGGTGCATGCTTAGTTTTTTGTCATTGCGAGTCCGGCGGAACCGGGCGCGGCAATCCAGCAAGGTCAGATGGATTGCTTCGTCGCTGTGCTCCTCGCAATGACAAATGGGGGGCGAGGCGAGAGCGGGTCGGAGACCCGCCCTACTTACGCGGCGCGATAGGTTGATTCACACACGTGGGATTTCGCGCGCTTCTTCACGCCGCTGCTTTTGTTCGCGGCGAGGTGCTCGAGAATCTTGAACGCCAGTTCGGCCTTCTCGGGGGCGCCGATGTGCGCGGCGAGTTTCTCCGCCGTGAACGACTGGCCGGGCGCGGCCTTGAGCGCAGCGACGAGTTTTAGTTTTAGCGTAATCACGCCGCCCGCGGCTTTCTTGCCGGCTTCGACACCAGGCTGGTGGTAGGCGTTGATGCCGACGAGCGAGGCGTAGAGACCGGTGACGCGTTCGTAGAGTGCGATCAACATGCCGAGTGAGTGCGGCGAGATATCGGGCAACGTGATGGTGATCGAGTGGCGGTTTTTTTCGCTCAGCGCGTCGCGCGTGCCGAGGAGGAAGCCTTGGAGGTAGTCGCCGGCGGTGGTGCCGGGTTCGATTTCGAGCGAGGTCTTGGCGTCGCGATCCTTCAACACTTCGATGAAGGTCACGAAAAAATTGTTCACGCCCTCGCGGAGCTGTTGCACATAGGCGTGCTGGTCGGTCGAGCCCTTGTTGCCGTAAACGGCGATGCCCTGGTTCACGACGTTGCCCTGAAGATCGAATTCCTTGCCGAGCGATTCCATCACGAGCTGCTGGAGGTAGCGCGAGAAGAGCAGCAGCCGATCCTTGTAGGGGAGGACGACCATGTCCTTGGCGCCGCGGCCATCGGTCGCGAAATGCCACCTGAGCGCGAGCAGCGCCGCGGGATTTTGTGCGGTCGATGGAGTGCGCGTCACGGCGTCCATGGCAGCGGCGCCGTCGAGCATCGCCTGAATATCGAGGCCTTGCAGCGCAGCGGGCAGCAGGCCGACAGCGCTGAGTTCGCTCGTGCGCCCTCCGACCCAGTCCCACATTTCGAAGCGCGCGAGCCAGCCTTCGCTCTTCGCCGTCTGATCGAGTTTCGAGCCGACGCCGGTGACGGCGACGAAGTGCTTCGCGTGATCGAGCTTCGCGGCTTTGAACGCGGCGATGGCCTCAAGCATGCCGTTGCGCGTCTCCGCGGTGCCGCCGGATTTCGAGATGACGACGACGAGCGTCTTCGCGAGCTGGCCGCGCAGACCGGCGAGCACGTAGTCGATGCCATCGGGATCGGTGTTGTCGAAGAAGGAGACGGCGAGCTTGTCCTTGCGCGGATGGCCCAGCGCGTGGTTCACGAACTGCGGCCCGAGAGCAGAGCCACCGATGCCGATTACGAGGAGGTTTTTGAACTTTCCCTTCGGCCCGGCAATCGCGCCGGAGTGAACCTTGGCGCTGAACGCCTTGATCGCGGTGAGCGTCGAGGTGATCTCGTTCGTGAGTGCGGCGGTCGGCGCGAGCTGCGGCGCGCGAAGCCAATAATGGCCGACCATGCGTTTCTCGTCGGGATTCGCGATGGCCCCTTTCTCCAGCGCGGCCATGGCGGCGAAAGCCTGTTCCATCTTCGGCGCCATCGTGACGAGAAACTCGTCGGGAAACGGCATCCGGCTGACATCGAGCGAAACGCC
>JANXSC010000505.1 GCA_025352845.1 Opitutaceae bacterium | reverse complement strand
AGCGCGTCGTCGAGCAGGGCATGGCCGAGCCGCTCGGCCGCAGCCGGGTTTTTCTGGGCGAGAAAACGCACGATTTGCTCCAAGTCGCGGTCAGCGCTGGCCGCGAGGATCACCCGGTAGCCCATGCCTTGATTTTCCGGCGCACGTCTTCCAGCGGCACCGTGGGTTCGTTTTCCAGTGAGCGGATGCCTTCGTCGAGCGCCGCGAGCATCTCGGGTGTCTCGTCGATGAGACGTGAGTTCAGCCAGTCGGCGAGTTCGCGCTGTTCTGCGGGCGAGAGCTTTTCGATGGCGGCTTCGATTTCAGTAACCGTGCTCATGGGGTGAACAACGTAGGATCCGATGTGGACGGCAAGTTCGCCGACATTGCCGGAAGTGTTGGGCTACCGCTTGAACATCGCGTCTGCCTCATTCCCGCCGCTGAGGAGGTAGGCGAGGAGATCTTGGAGTTCCTCGGGGTTCATGGCGTTGATGAGGCCGGGGGGCATCATCGAGGTCGCGAAGGGTTTTCGAGATTTCACGGCGGAGGACTTCACGCGGATTTTTTCGTCGGGTGTGAAGGGATTGGCCATCACGAAGAGTTCGCCGTTTTCCTCGCCGACGACGCGGCCCACGATCGGGTCGCCGTCGGTGCGCTCGATCTCCTCGCTGCCGAATTGATCGCTGATGACCTTCGAGGGCTCGATGATGTTCTCAAGCAGGTCGCGGATGCTGTAGCGGCCGCCGGCGCCGGTGAGATCGGGGCCGACGCCGCTGCTGCCTTCGTCGCCGAATTTGTGGCAGATGATGCAGGCGGTCGCGGTGAACATCGCCTTGCCGCGGGCGAAGTCGCGGCCGGCGAGCTTCGCGGGCAGCGTGGCCATCGTGTTCTGCATGGTGTAGGCGCGGCCCGGACCCTTCGGGGTGATCGTGGGCGCGGCGAACCCGGCGGGCGCGGGCTTTGAGAGCAGATCGAGCGCGGCGCGTTCGGTCTTGTCGCCGACGGTGGCGAGCGACTCGGTGCGGATGTTCTGGATAAAGCCGCCGAAGCTGTTGCCGCCTTTCCAAGTTCGCGTCCGCGAGAACCACGAGAAAAATTCCGTGCGCAGCTTCGGTGTCCAGCCGACGGTCGCGTTGCGCAGATTGTAGGCGTAGGCGATCTGCTGGCGGTCGGGACGGCTGTCGGCGACACTGTTCACAACTTTGCCGTAGCTGTCGTTGCGGGCGTTGACGGCCGCGCCGCCGAGATCCTCGCCGTAGATGGTCGGCGGTTCGGAAACGCTGAGGAGCGGCACCAGCTTGCCGACGATTTGAGTCGAGCCGAGGTAGATGAGGAGCGCGGACAGCTCGCGATTCACGAGCGGATCGGCGTGCGGGAAATGCGGTTCGAACTTCGCGGCCACCGTGGCGCAGCCCTCGGAGGAGGGCTTGCCCATGCGGGTGAACGCAAGCTGCCACGCGCGGAGCAACGGCTGGCGCAGCTCGACGGGCTGCGCGCCGAAATCGAGCCGGCCCAGCGACGCGATAATTTTCAGCTGGAGGGATTTGTCGCCGACGCGCGCGAGCGCGATGAGCGCCTCAATGGACGCCTGCGGGTGTAACTCGGCGAGCGCGCGGTCGGCCCACTTCTCGGAGGGCTGGCGCTCGATGGCGCCGCGGGCGGCGAAGCGGACCGAGCGATCCTTGCTGGCGAGGTGCGGCCACGCGGTGTCGATGGCGGAGGCGGGCGTGCCCTCGGCGTGGAGCATTTCGAGGGAGCGGCGGAGCTTGGCGGCTTCGGTGGGCGGCGGAAGTTTCGCGGGCGCGGTGCTGTCGCGACCGGTGTAGGTCACGCGGTAGAGCGCGGACTGCGTGCGCCGGCCGCCGACGGTGAAATACATCGCGCCGTCGTTGGGGTTGATGATCACGTCGGTGAACGGGAGCGGTTTGCCGGAGACGAACTCGGTCTTCTCGCCGCGAAACGTCGCGCCGTCGGGCGTGAGGTGGATCGCGTAGAGCGTGCCGAAGGTCCAGTCGGCGGCGAAGAGCGCGTGCTGGAATTTCGCGGGGAATTTGGCGCCGGTGCCGAAGGTAACGCCGACGGGCGAGCCGGGCCCGATGTCTAGGACGGTGCCGAGGCTGTCGGCGTAGTAGGCGGGCCAGCGGCCGGCGCC
>JANXSC010000478.1 GCA_025352845.1 Opitutaceae bacterium | reverse complement strand
TGTAAGGCTGGTTGGGGACTGAAATATCCATTCAGCATTTGGATTTCCCATTGCATCAAGGGTAAGATTACCATTTGTGATCTTAAAAGGACCACTTGCAGAGATTGACCACTCCAAAACGGTGGCCTCGCACGCGGCGCTGCGCGCGGCCGCCGCCGCGCTGATGTTTGCTCCCATCCCTCGGTCGTGCCGGCCCGCGGCGCCACTGCAATCCCGCAATCCACGCCGGCCGGGACTTGTGGGTAATCTTCAGGTCGAGCCGCCGCTTTGCTCGGCGCGGCTCGACGCGCTGGTTCGAGGCGAGAGTGGCGGGCCGTCAAGCCGGCCCGTCGAAAGCGGCGTCAAGCCGCCGCACTCCAAAACGGTGGCCTCGCACGCTGCGCTCGGACGAGATGCTCTCGCTTGCCCGCCATGGCCGTTGGCGATACGTGGGATGCGACGATTCGCGACCAGCTCAAGACCTGCGTGCTCTTGGTGCCCGTCGTGGACTTCTTCGCGACAATCCACGCGGCCCTCGGCATCGACTACACTAAAAATCTCCACGACGGGGGATCGCCCCGTGCCGATCACCGACGACGGCAAACCCATCGCGCGTTGTTCGGATCGGGTCTCGTGGTCTGCTGGCTATCGCTGCCAGCGCAGTTTCTGCACCCGCTGGCCGTTGATGTCGCCGACGTAAATCGATCCGTCGGGCGCGAGACCGAGATCGTGCGCCATCTGGAACTGGCCGTCGGAATTTCCCCACCGGCCGAACGAGGTGACCACCTTCCCCTCGAGAGTCAGCACGGTCAGTTTGGACCGATGCGGCGGTGCCGTCGGCTGCTCGCCGCCGTCGGCGATGTAGACCAGTCCGTCGCGCCCGATCCGCAGGCCATACGGCCGACCGAACGCGGGATTTTTCCACTGCGCGAGAAACTTCCCGTCCGGCGTGAAGATTTGGATGCGATCATTCTGCCGATCGGCGACGTAGACATTGCCCGCCGCATCGATGGCGATCCCATGCGGGATCACAAACTCACCTGGGCCGCCGCCCTTCCGGCCCCACTCGAATTGATATTTGCCATCGGCCGAGAACTTCACGACGCGGCTGTTCACATAGCCGTCGCTCACGTAGAAAGAGCCGTCCGCCAGCACCGCCACGTCCGTCGGCTTGTTGAAGTGCTCGCGGTCGTCGCCGCCGACGCGGTCCTCACCCCACGTGCGCAGGAGCGTTCCATCCGCGCGATATTCGAAGACTTGGTGCCGACCGACGTCCGTCAGCCAGACGTGCCCGCGATGATCGACGAACAAGCCGTGCGGCAGCAGAAACACATTGGCGCCCCAGCGACTCTTGACCTGCCCGGTCGCGCCGGAAATTTGCCACACGGCGGCTTCGCGAATCGGCCCGGCCTGCGCCGGGTCCGCCATCCACGGGCGTTGGCCTCGGTGAAAAACGAAAACGTCGCCCTGCGTGTTCACGCCGACGCCCGACACCTGTCCGAGCGTCTCGCCCTCGGGCAACTGCAACCATCCGGGCATCACGCTCAGCTCGGCCGCCGAGGCGAACGCGACAAAAGCCAAGACCATCAGTGGGATTGCGACGTGTCTCACGGGGCGTTGGGATGATCGATGTGGCTGCGAGCGCCTGTCGAGCAAAAAGCCGAGGAGGCAGGCGAACACCGACAAGCATCGGGTCGCGTCTAGCTGGCCTCCACCAGCTCCGCCAGCGGCACACCATGAAATTCCCGCACAGGCCGGGGGAATTTCATGACCGGGGGCGGGGCTTAATGGAGGGGCGTTTTTCCAAGCACCCGGTTCGACGTTGACGGCGGTTGGATAACCGCCGTCCGGACGGAGCACGAAAGTGGGGGTTCGCCCGGCCTCGACGGCGGGCAGGAAACCGGTGTGCTGGTCCCATGCACCCCGTCTTCCGCTTCCTGCGCCTGGCCCGGACAGTTCAGATTACGTGGAGTGCGACTGCGCTTGTGCTCGCCGCCGACAAGGCCGCAACGACGAAGGCCCCCGCGAAACCCGACGATCTCACCACTCAGATCGGCGACGGCTACCGCGGCATCTGGTATATGAACCAGAAGGTCGGCGAGCCCCACATCTACAAATACAGCGGTGGCTTCGGCACCTACCCGCAGCAACACGTGCCGATCGCCATTCACGTCGCGTCGCAGCGGAAGACATTTTTCGTCTTCGGCGGCTCGGCGGGCAATGTGACCGAATCGAAGGACGAGCTCCAGCACTACGTCTCCTATTACGATCATGCGACCGGCACCGTGCCGCGGCCGGTGCGCATTTTGCAGAAGCGCACCGAGGACGCGCATGACAATCCCACGCTCTCGATCGACGCCGCCGGGCACCTCTTCGTTTTTTCCTCCGCGCACGGCACCGGCCGCCCGGCCTACATCTGGCGTTCGAAGAAACCCTACGACATCTCCGCGTGGGAGCTGCTCGTGACGACGAATTTTTCCTACACGCAGCCGTGGTATCTGCCGCAGTCGCGTCAGTTTTTGTTTCTCCACACCCTCTACAAAAATGGCCAGCGCACGTTGAACTGGAAATCGTCGCCCGACGCGAAGCAATGGACCGAGCCGCAGCTCATCGCGCACATTGAGATGGGCGATTACCAGATTTCGTTTCGGCACGGCGACACGGATCGCGTCGCGACGGCGTTCGACCTGCATCCCGATCACGGCCGGCCGGGCAACGGCCTCAACTATCGCACCAACATCTACTATCTTGAGACGCGCGATGCCGGGCGCACCTGGACGACGGTGGACGGAAAACCGGTCGTGCTGCCGCTCACCAAGTCGGAGAATCCTGCGCTCGTCCGCGACTACCGCGCGGAGAATCTCAACGTCTATCTGAAGGACATCGCGTTCACCGCGGACGGCCACCCCGTGCTCCTCTATCTCACGTCGAAGGGCTTCGACCCCGGCCCGCTGTCCGGGCCGTTTCAATGGCACACGGCACGGTGGACGGGTAGCGCGTGGGAGTATCAACCGTTCGTCGCGACGGACCACAACTACGACCACGGCTCGCTCTTCGTCGAGGCCGACGGCGCGTGGCGCGTGATTGCACCGACAGCTCCCGGCCCACAGGCCGGTGGCACGGGCGGCGAGATGGTGATGTGGCTGAGCCGCGACCGAGGCGCGAAGTGGGAGATAGCAAAAATACTCACGCACGACTCGCGCTACAACCACACCTACGCGCGCAAACCCGTGAACGCGCACGCCGATTTCTACGCGCTCTGGGCGGACGGCTCGGCGCTTGAGCCAACGCCCTCGTCGCTTTACTTCGCGACGCGCGATGGAAAAGTCTTCCGCCTGCCGGGACACATGACGACGGCGACGGCCAAGCCGGAGCTCGTCCCGTAGTGCGCGCGTCGGGCCGGGGATCGGCGGTTTTCCAACCGCCGGTTTGCGCGCTTGGAAAAGCGCCCTTCCCTCGCCCCGCACTCCGCCCTTGCGCGTGCCTGCGTGATGCGTCCTCTGTTGGCCGCATGAAGGTTTCGTTCACGACCAAGGAATACACCCGACTACTCGAACTTGCTCATCTCGGCCTCTGGGTCGCGGGCGCGCGGCCCGAGGATCCGGCGACGATGCCGGAGCGCTATGCTGACGTGGCGCAAAAGATCTTTGGCCTCGCAGAAATATTCGGCTGCGCCGACCTCGTGGAGGCCGACGTCAACGGCCAGTTTTTCCCCAACGAAAAACTCACCGACGGCCCGGCCGGCGAAAAGATCGATCGTTTCGTGGAGGATGCGTTTTGGAGCGAACTCGTGAACCGGCTCGCCGAGCGCGACCTCCGCTCCGAACTCGGCGCGACCAAGCTCACCGAGGAGCTCACCGACGACGAAGAGGAACGTCTCGAGGCACTTGAGGACAACTACTGGCGCGAGTTCGAGACCAAGGGCGTCGATCACCTCATGGTTCTGCGCGGCGGTAAGGGCTGAGTGCCGTCGACGGCGCCGCCCGTCGCTTGCAGTTCTCTCTGGCGCACTCGCGGGACGGCTGCCTGAATCGCGCTCTCACCCCTCCTCCCTCATGAACTCCGTTTCCCCCCACACACCTGTCTCGCGCCGCGATTTCGTTTCTCGCCTCGCCTTGGCGGGCGCCGCGCTGCC
>JANXSC010000390.1 GCA_025352845.1 Opitutaceae bacterium | reverse complement strand
ATGCCACACAATCACCCACGCCACACCGACGCCGCCAAACACGACGAACACCCAGCGCCATCCGATTAGGTTGTTGAGCGCCGCGGCAATCATCGGGGTGAGCCCGCCGGCGAGGTGCGCGCCGGCGAAAAATATTCCCTGCACTCGGCCGCGGTGCAGTGGCGGAATCCATTTGGAAAACGTCCGCGCCACGCACGGCCATGCCCCAGCCTCGCCCGCACCGAACAGAAAACGAATCGCGACCATCGAGGTGAAATTGAACGCTGCGGCCGTCAGCATCGTGAGCCCCGACCACCACAAGACGATGCGCGTAAGCACGCCACGCGTGCCGCGACGGTCGGCCCACCATGCGGTCGGCACTTCGAAGAGCGCGTAGGCCAGCGCGAAGGCGCTGAAGACCCAGCTCATCTGCTCCTTGCTCAGCGCCAGATCGCGCGAGATGTCCGGCGCGAGTTTGCCGATGCACGCGCGGTCGAGATACGTCACCATCGCGAGCGTGATCATCAGCCCGACGACGCCGTAGCGCACGCGCGTCGGACGGGCGGGGGCGTTGGGGTGCGCGGCGGATTCCACGGGGTGCGGTGAGCACGCGGGCGGACGTTGCACGGGTCAAGCCCGCGGATCGGGAAGAAGCAGCCACGTGAGCAAATCAGGTTCGACCGACGGCAGACTCGCGGAGCGAGGAGTGAGCATAGCCGTGGGCTTTAGCCCACGGATCATCCGGCAAACCATGTGGCGTCGCGTCGCGACGTCTGAGCATCGGCGTTCAAGCGTCGCTCACGCGACGCGATCCGCACCGGGATTTTAACCCGTGGCTTGAAAGCCACGGCTATTTTCGTCTGGTCACTACGCAACCGAGCCAATCCTGATTTGCAGCCGCGATCGCCAGTCGCGACCGAAACTGAAACCCCTTGCAACCGTCTGTCTGTGCGACGGTGATTTTTCTCCACCGTTTTTTCCCCCACCCTCGTCCCCCACTCCCATGTCGTCTTCCTACACGCGTCGTGATTTCACCAAGCTCGCCCTCGCTGCGTTGCCCGCCGCAGGACTTTTCTCGGCCACCGGCTCCCTTCGCGCCGCCGATGCCAAGACGGGTGGCAAACCCAACTCCAAGGTCGCCGGCGTGCAGATCGGACTGAACGTCCCCTACAGTTTCGGCGGTCGCACGATGGCCGGCGATGAAGTCTTGAAGAATTGTCAGGAGCTCAACGTGAGCGCGGTCGAGCTGCGCGCGCAGCCGGTCGAGGCGTTCATGGGCCTGCCCGCGATGGTCACCGCCACCGATGCCGGCGCAAAGAAGGCCGCGAAAAAAGGCGAAGCCACCGACAACAACACCGCGAAAATCCGCGAGTGGCGCCGCACCGCCTCGATGGATCGCGTGAAGGAGTTTCGCAAAATGTATGATGACGGTGGCGTGAAGATCGACATCCTGAAGGTCGACGGGATCTTCACGATGTCGCCCGAGGAGCTCGACTACAGCTTCACAATGGCGAAGACGCTCGGCGCCCGCGCCATCTCGACCGAGATCGCCAAGACCGACGAGGACCATCAACGCGTCGGGCAGTTTGCCGAGAAGCACAAGCTCATGCTCGCGCTGCACGGCCACGCCACGACCACCGCGGAGCATTTCGAAAAGGTGTTTTACCTCGGAAAATTCAACGGCGCCAATCTCGACATCGGCCACTACATCGCCGGCAACAACGGCTCGCCCGTCGAGTTCATCAAGAAACACCACGCCCGTATCTCGCACGTCCACATCAAGGATCGAAAGAAGGACAACGGCGCGAACACGGTGTTTGGCGAAGGCGACACGCCGATCAAGGAAGTGCTGCGCCTCATCCGCGACAACAAGTGGAACATCCAGGCCACGATCGAATTCGAATACAAGGTGCCGGAGGGTTCGACCCGCATGGCGGAGATCGCGCGCGCGGTGAAATACTGCCGCGACGCGCTGGCCTGAGTCGGCGGGCGGCGCGAGACGCGAACAATTCAAAACCGCCGGTGGCCTGCCACCGGCGGTTTTTTTGCGATAAGCCTTAGACTCGGATCGCGCCCGCCTTATACCGATCGCCCTTTGCTTTTGGACTTCCGCGGCCAGTTCTGCCCGGTGGGCGGGCA
>JANXSC010000362.1 GCA_025352845.1 Opitutaceae bacterium | reverse complement strand
CCGCTGACGCTTGGGAGGCGCTGGTCGCGCCGGGCGTGGCGAGGGAATTGGGGCGAGGTCGCGTGCCGACGATCTCGGGATTGAGTTCGGCGCGCGGGTGGTCATGAGAGGGTCGCTTCACGCGCCCGCGAATGGTTCCAGCCGCGTGGCAAATCCCCATCCCCATGAAAAAGTTCGTCCTCGCCCCTGTCCTCGCCGCCCTCGCCATGTTTGTCTGGGGCTTCCTTTACTGGGGCACGCCCCACCATGTGCCTTACAAGGCGCTCGCCACGGTGCCGGACGCCGGCGCCACGGCCGAGGCCATCGGAAAACTGCTGCCCGTGTCCGGTGCCTACCTCCTGCCGAGCCCGGTGCTCGGCGAGGATAAGATGAACGAGCTCGCGAAGCGCGGCCCGTCCGTCGAGGTGCATATCACGAAGGAAGGTTACGGTGCAGCCGAAATGGGAAAGATAATGGCGCTCGGTTACGCCCACGTGTTCGTGATCGCGCTGCTGTTGACGGTCATGCTGTGCGGACTGGAGAAGGCTTTTGAGCGCTGGACCTGTCGCGTGAAATTCTGCGCCGCCCTCGGCCTGCTCGTTGCCATCTGCGATCTTGGCAGCGCGATCTGGTGGCACCATGCGTGGGGCTGGACGCTGGCGCTGTCGTTCTACGATTTCATGATGTATGTGATAGCGGGCCTCGTGCTCGCGAAATTCGTCACGCCGAAACCGGCGGCCTGAAGCGAGCCACACCGCTCAAGAAAAAAACGCGCCGCGATTCGTCCGGCGCGTTGTTCGTTTACGGCAAATCGTAAACCTCGACGATTGCCACGCCCTGGGCGGCGGTGCCCGTGCCGACGCCGCTGAGCTGCACCGTGTAGCTGCCGGGCGGGAGCGTGACGACGAGCGCGGCGTCGCGGCTGCCGGGCGTGAGCGTGAACGCGCCGACGCTGGCAAACGTTGACGCGAGTGCGGCGTCCCAATTGTCGTTGCTCGCGACGGTGGCCGTCGCGGCGGGCGCGCCTTGGCGAATCACTTCGAGTTTCGGATCGGCGAGCGTGCCGGTAACGCCGAAGGTCGCGAGCGTGGGGCCGACGCCGCGGATCAAGAGGCGACGCGACTCGGTGCCGCTGATTACGAAGCCGGCGATCAAAATATCCGCGCCGGTGCCGACTCGGGCGCGGCAGGAGAGGTTGACGAGCGTGCTCGTGTCGGCGTCTGCCTCGTAAACCTCGACGATGGCCACGCCTTGGGCGGCCGTGGCGGTGCCGACGCCGGCGACCTGCACGGTGTAGCTGCCGGGTGGGACGGTCACGAGCATCGCGGCGTCGCGACTGCCCTCGGGCAGGGCAAACGCCCCCTGGGCAATCGAGGCACTGCGCAACGCGGCGACATCGGGCACTTCGCCCCAGTTGTCGTTGGCGAGGATTTTCTCGCCGGCGGCGCTGAAGACACTGACGACGGGATTGGCGAGCGCGCCCGCGACGCCGAAGCCCGCGAGCGCGGGACCGGCGGCGCGGATGAGCAGCGTCTTCGGCTTCGTGCCGCGCACGGTGATGCCGGGGATGACGACGTTGGCTCCGGTGCCGACGTTGGCGCGCGCGGAGAGATTCACGAGACCGTTGAACTCCAGCGAGAGCGTGGCGACGGCGCTCGTGGCGGTGCCGGCGGCGTTGGCCGCGACGCACTGGTAGTCGCCCGCGTAGGCGGCGGTGATGTCGTTGAGCGTGAGGACGGGCGACTCGGTGTTGCAGAATTCGCCGCCGCGAAAATACCAAGTGTAGATCGGCGCGGGGCTGGCGGAGACGGCGGCGGCGAGCGTGACCTGCTGGCCGAGCCGCGCGCGCACGCTGCGCGGTTGCGTGGTGAAAACCGGCGCGCCCGCCGCCGGCGAAATCGCGAGATCGATGGCGGTAGAGGCGGCGCCGGCGGAATTCTCGGCGGTGACGATGACGGTGCGGCGCGTCGCCGCGGTGGGTGTGCCGGAGATGAGGCCGGTGCTGGTGTTGATGGCGAGGCCAGTCGGCAGTGCGTCGACGCGGTAGGTGGCCGGCGAATTCGCGGCGGTGACCGCGAGCGCAAACGCCGCGCCGACGCGACCGCGGGCGACGAGATTCGCCTCAAACACCGGTGGCAGCGCGGCGGCGTTGGCGGAAAGCTCGGCGTAGTTGATGTAGCCGATGAACATCTCGTCGTCGGTCTGCTCGCCGAAGGCGACGCTGACGCGCGGGTTCGGGTTCGCCGGATTCTGCGGGGAGTTGTCGAAGGCGCCGGTGACGCGGAGCGTAGTGCCCTTGGGCAGACGCTTGGGCTCGGTGAAGCGGTAGGCGGATTGCCACGCGAAATCATACTGCGGGACGTTGAGCAGCGTCTCGACGGAGCCGTCGGGGTAGAGCGCGTCGAATTTGAACCGCTTCCCGCGGTAGTGCATGTGCGGATTGAGGTCGTAGAGGACGACGTCCTTCGTCGTGGAGGGCGTGAAGGTGGCGGTGCGTTCGTATTCCTTCGCGCCGGCGGGAATCGCGATGGAGAGATTCGCGGCGGCCTTGGTCAGCAGCTCGCGGTCCGGGGTGCGGTCTTGAAAATAAAATCCGATCTGCGTCTCGTCGCTCTCCGGCTGGCCGGTGGCGGTGTAGTGCATTTGAAACGTGATCTGGGAATTGGTGCGGAGGCGTTTGCCGGCATTGTCGGGGAACCACGTTTGCGCGAGGCCGGGCACGTAGCCGGCGAAAAATCCGCCGAGGCCCGGTAGCTGGCCCGAGGCGATCGCCGTGAGCAGCAGATCAATTTGCGAGCCCTCGAACACGAGCGCGTGGTGGACGACGCGGCGGTTGCCCGGCTTCACGACCGCGGCGCGCAGCCACTTCTCGCCCGTCGTCGGCACGGTGACGGTCACGTAGCGATAATCGATCGGGCCGCGGGCGGGGATGTCCTGCTTCGGAATCGAGAGCACGATGTCGGGCTGGCCCAGCGGCCAGTCGCCGCCGGACGGAGGCGGGGCGGATGCGAGTGGGTCGCTGCCGGTGCCGCGCGGCGCGCCGGCGCGCGCCCACGCGTGGAGCGTGGCGCTCTCGGCGGGCGTGAGCGCGAGGCCGTTGGAGAACACGCCCCACTGCGGATCGGCGTGCCACGGGGCCATCTTTTTTTGCAGCATGTCGGCGCGGATGGAATCGGCGCGCGTGGCGAGATCGTCGAACTTCGCGTAAACGTGCGGTGCGATATTGCCGGTGGAGTGACACGAGACGCAGCGCCGCTGGACGACGGGCGCGACATCGGTCGCGTAATTAATCGCGGGCGGGGGGAGCAAATCGAGGGCGAGTGCGGTGGCGGGAAGCTCGACGCGCGGTTTGGCGGGCGCGCGACCCGCGAGGACGGCGGCGACGGCGTCGGCCACGTAATTTTCGGTCGGCGCGGCGAGCGTGGCCGGATCGGCGTTGTCGAGCGGGCCGCGGTAGTGGAGAAAAGCAAACGGTGGCGCGCCGATCACGTAGGCTTCGAGCTGGCGCGTCGCGCCGAGTTCGGTGGCGACGATTTGCGCATCGTCGATCAGGACGGGCGCGTCGTTGTTGAAGAGGAGCTGTTCGGCGGTGAGCGTGGCGCGGTTGGCGGCGGCGTTGGCATCGATTTGCCAGATGACGACATCGCTCGCCGAGAAACGGGTGCGCAGCGCGCGCAATGCCGAGGCGGTCTGAAGCGCGCGCGGACTGCCCGCGCCGGTGAACACGAGCACCACGGCCTTGGCGGTGGACTCGTAGTAGAGCTCGCGCGTAACGCCGCGGTGATCGGTCAGGCGGAAATTAGGAATCACGCTGCCGGGGGCGGGGCCGCCCGGCGCGTCCGCGGCGGTGGCGAGGCCGCGCAGGTCCGGCGGCAGCGAGGCGTGCGGCATCGCGGCCAGAGTGGTGGCGAGCAGGGCGAGGGCGACAGGCGGTCGCAGGAAGAACATGAGCGAGAGCCATATTTGCTCCGGGCGCTTTTGCCAAACGCAGAATCGCGTGAAAGAAGCTTGCCCGGGCGGGCGCGCCGTTTACGCCGACAGACGTGAAATTGTGGCGCTGGCTCGGGGCCTTGATGGTGGCGGAAATTTTTCCGACGCTGCTGCCCGCTCAGGGTGTGGAGATCTCCCTGCCGCAGCCGGGGTCGGTGGTGGCGACGCACGTTTCGGGCGAGGCCACGGTCGTAAACGGCGACCAGCGGCGCCTGATCAAGGGCGATGATCGGTTGCGCGTGGGCTCGACGGTTATGACCGGGCGAAAATCCTATCTCATTCTGACGCTCTCCAACGGCGCTGCGATTGAACTCGGGTCGGAGTCCGAGTTGGAGGTGGAGGAGTTCGGCCAGTCCCCGATTTCCGGCAGCGTGAAGATCGCGGAGCTGACGGCCGAGCCCACGCTCTCGCGCACGCGCCTGCGGCTGGTGCGCGGCGATGTCGTGATCGAGGTGAAGCCGCTGAAGGTCGCGCGCGGCTCGTCGTTCTTGCTCGCACTGCCGGCCGGCACGGTGCGACTGGGCGAGGGCAACGTGCGCGCGATGGTGCGAATGTCGGACCTCGGCCTGGGGGTTTGCACGCTGGAGTTACAAAAGGGTGCGGCGGAGTTTGAGGCGACCGACAAGCCCTTCGTCCCGGTGCCGCTCGGGCGCAAACTCGCCTTCGCCCTCGAAGTCGACAAGGTGAGCGGCGAAATCAGGGTCGGCGAGATGCCGAAGGAAACGCCGCCGAAAAAATAATCGGCGGCGTTCCGCTGCACCGGAATTCCGGTAGAGTCCGCTGTTGCGCAGCGCCAGGCCCTGCGCAGGGTCGCACCACCGCTAATATGCGCGCTTCATTCTCCTCCCGCCCCGGTGGAAACTGCAGCTCCTCCGCGCCGCGCTTTTCGCGCGGGTGCTTGCGGCCAGTCTCTCCGCCGCCGACGGCGATCCCATCACTGCTCAGGAAAAGCAGCGTGGCTTCCGCACGCGCACGCTCCTCGCCAAGCCGCGCGCGGATCTCGGGGCCGCCGCTCGCGCGGAGGTGGCCGAGGCGATCACGTTGTTGCGCTCGCACCCGTGGCTCGGCGGCATCCGCGTGCTTGAGACCGATCGGACCGATGACGTGAATGCGGTCATCCAGCGGCTCACCGCGACCGGCCTCTACGATTACGTCGAGCCTGACTTCATCCGCAATCTCCACGTCGTGCCCGACGACACGGGCTTCGCCACCGAGCAGTGGTCGCTCAACAACACCGGCCTCGAGGGCGGCACCGCGGGCGCGGACATCAGGGCCACGGCGGCGTGGGACATCATCCGCGAGGCCCCCGATGTCACCGTCGCGATCATGGACACCGCCATCTTCATCGCGCACGAGGACATCGCGACGAACCTCTGGCAGAATCCCGGCGAGACCGGTGGCGGTAAACTCCCGGGCGTCGGCGACGACGCCAACGGCTACACCGACGACATGAACGGCATCAACGCCACCGTCGCCCGCCCCCGCCGCCACGAGCAATCCCAATGACACCAACGGCCACGGCTCCCACGTCGCCGACATCGGCGGCGGCGGCACCGACACCAAGAACGCGCTCGTCCGCACCATCGGTCCCACGTTTGGAGTCTTCGACGTGCCCGGCGTGCTCGCCGATCCGAAGCTCCAGTTGTTCACCGGTTCGACCTTCCTACAGGAAAACGACAACTGGGGCACTTCCACCAACGCCGCCCAGATCTTCGGTGCCTCGGTCGCCGTCGTGGCGTTTGCCCTCGCGCTGGAGAGCAAGGACGCCGTGCTCCTCCTCACGCTGCAGCCCGGCAGCTACACCGCGCAGATCAGCAGCGTCGGCCCCGCCGCCGTGAACATCGGTGCCGCGCTCGTGGAGGTTTACGAGGTGCCATAGGGATGGGCGAAGTTGGGCTGGCACCGGCCTTCGGGACCGGTAACAAGTCCCGCGATCCCGCGTCTTGCCCGGTTCCCATGCATCTCTTCCGCTTTCGTCCGCTTCGCTTTGTGTTTTCAAATCTGTCGCGTGCCGTCGTCGCGTCAGTCGCCGTCCTCCTGATTGCAGTCAGCGCGATCGCGCAGGGTGGCGGTGGTCGCCCGCCGGGCGGCGGCGTGATTGTGCCTCCTGGTGGTGGGGGTGTCGTCGTTCCTCCCGGTGGCGTCATCACCGGCCCGCGGATCGTGACAGATACCGGTATTCTCCTTGGCCAGAGTTCGGTCGCCGCTGTCGTCGTGCCTAATACCGCCGGAGCCGGAGCCACGCCCGTGACCTCCACTTACCAGTGGACGATCAGCGGCGGCCGCATCACCACCGATCCCACGCGGCAGACCGTCAATTTTACCCCCGATGTCACCGGCACCCTCTCGCTCAATGTCGTGATTACCACCAGCGGGACCAGCCAGAGCACGTCAATCGATGTGACGGTGCTTTCCCCCGCGCTCGCCGGCACGATGACGACGGTCGCGACGGTCGCGACGAACGCCGTGAGCCTCACCGCCTCGGTCCCCGCCGCCGCCAATGGCGACCGCACGTTTCGCTGGACGGTCAGCGGCGCGGGCGCCGGCATCACCGCCGGCCAGAACACCAACACCGTCACGCTGCGCCCCGGCAATCCCGGCGTGCTCGAGGTCATGTGCGACGTAAATCTCCAGCAACTCGCCGTCGTCACGCTGCGCTCGTTCATCGTCGTGACCGGTCAGGGCGCGCCCACCGTCATCACCGTGGACAGCGGCGCGGGCGGCGGCACCTATCCGGCCGGATCGCGCGTCGATATTTTTGCGAACCCGCCCGCCGCCGGCCAGGTGTTCGATCGTTGGACCGGCGACACCGCCGTCCTCGGTGCCGGTGCCATCGCGCCCTCGCTCACCCACACGGTGATGACCGTGCCCACCACGCCCGCGACGCTCACGGCCACGTATCGCACCGTCACCACCTGGACGCCCACGACGGTCACCGGCTTCAATCCTATCGCGACGGGCAGCCCCAACGGCACGACGCTCACCTACTACATCCCCGCTGCGGCGCAGGGCCTCGTGTTCCTGCTGCACAACACCGGCGATGCCGGCCCGCTTTGGTTCAACGGTGCCGAGCAACTCACGCTCGCGCGCGATCTCGTGGCCGCAGGCTACGGCGTCGCGTCGTTGAGCAGCGCCAACCGCACAAATGGTGCGTGGTCCCAGCAAGCCATCCTCGCGAACAACCTCGACGCCGCCACCCACGCCGCCGCGCTCGATCGGTTCGTGAGCGACGGCTTGCTCACGGCGACGAAGCCCGTGTTTTTCCTCGGCCTCGCCATTGGTGCCGATGCTGCCGCGCGCTACGCCGACCTGCTCGCCACCGCGACACCGGCGCGCCCCGTCAAGGGCGTCGTGCTTTACTGCGCGACCGGCGGCGCTTCGCTCGCCGTCACCTCCCGCGTCCCGCATTTTTTCGCGCTCGCGACCCACGACGAAGCGATCGGCACTACTGGCAACGCCAGCGCGCTCAGCAATTCGCAACTGCTCGCCGGCCGCGGTATCGCCACCGGCATCGTCAGCAACGCGATCTCGCCCGTGCATGGCGACCGTTTCCGCATCCTCGGCGTGAACTCGCCCTCGTTCACCGCCGCCGATGCCACCGCAGTGTGGACCGCCGTGAAGGCCGCCAGCCTGATCGACGCGAACAACTATCCGAAGTCGGTCGCGACTGTAGCCGAAGTGCGCACCGCGCTCCCCGCCACCTATCAACCCCGCGCCGCCGAGGTCGCCGCAGAACTCGCCGTCGCCTACGCCGCGCAGGAATTTTACAGCGACGCCAACGCCCGCGTGATCAATTTCCTCAACAACCGCGCCGCCGATGTGCCCGTGCCCGCGCCCGGCCGCCTGATCAACCTCTCGACGCGCACCAAGATTGCTTTCCTCGGCGACAGCTTCGCCCTTGGTTTCAACATCTCCGGCACGCAGCGCGCCACGCTCCTCATCCGCGGCATCGGCCCCGCGCTCGCAAAATTTGGCCTCCCCGGTGCGCTCCCCGCCCTGCGTCTTGAAGTCAACTCGGGTGCCACCGTCATCGCGTCCAACGACGCCTGGGACAAACCCGCCGCCGGCGGTGCCACCGCCGCGCAGATTATCTCCGCCGCCACCAGTGTCGGTGCCTTCGCTCTCGCCGCCGGCGATCCCGACACTTCGGTGCTTCTCTCCCTCGACCCGGGCAGCTACACCGCCAACATCAAGGGCCTGAACGGTGCCACCGGCGATGTGCTCGCGGAAATCTACGACGTGAGCCGCAACGGCACGCGCCTCACCAATCTCTCGACGCTCGCGAAAATTTCCGCCGACGGCGAACTGCTCATCCCCGGCATCGTGATCGTCGGCAACAGTCCGCGCACGCTCGTCGTCCGCGCCGTGGCGCAGGGCCTCGCCGATTTCGGCCTTCCCGCCGCGAGTCTGCTCGGCGATGCGCGCATCTCCATTCTCACCACGGGACCAAACGGCGCGTCCCAGACCGTCGGCACGAATAACAACTGGGCACAAGCCGATGCCGCCACGCTCACCGCGGCGTTTCCCGCCGTCGGCGCTTTTCCGCTGCGCGCCGCAAGCGACGCCGCCCTCATCGAGGCCCTCGCCCCCGGCAGCTACACGCTCCAAGCCGGTGCCGCCCCCATCGCCAACGGCCCCGGCGGCCAGCCCCCGGCGGTCGTGCCCAACCAAACCGGCAGCGTGCTCGTCGAGGTTTACGAAGTGCCGTGATAGCTTTGTTGTAGAACCGGCCGGTGGCCGGTTG